>NZ_FYDY01000038.1:0-45068 GCF_900187435.1 Pseudomonas sp. Irchel s3b5 | reverse complement strand
GGTGCTCGCGGCGGCTAAAAGCTCAGAAATAAGCGGATGATCTGATCGTTTTGGTCGATTCGCCGTTTTCAAAATCAGCGGAGGCTGAAGTCAGCCAGAAAAGCGTGACTACTTCAGACCATCCCTAGGAAGCCCCGCGTGAGCTCAAAT
Organism: Pseudomonas sp. Irchel s3b5; assembly: GCF_900187435.1. Taxonomy (NCBI): domain Bacteria; kingdom Pseudomonadati; phylum Pseudomonadota; class Gammaproteobacteria; order Pseudomonadales; family Pseudomonadaceae; genus Pseudomonas; species Pseudomonas sp. Irchel s3b5. The sequence continues at coordinate 44,918 of NZ_FYDY01000038.1, read as the reverse complement.
GCTTAAGTGAACAGCATTACGCTAGTCGCGGGCTTTTTCGTGTCTGGGGGAAATTGACCTGATCACCAATTCAGGATGATTTCACTCTCGAACGCTCTTTCCTGGCCTGTCACCGGATCGACGAACTTCAGCCCCTGCGCCAGCAGCTTCAGTGGATTGGCATAATCATCCTGCGCATCCTTGAGTACCACGGGGTAGAACGGGTCGTTGCAGATGCTGGCCCCCAAGGCCGTCATGTGCACCCGTAACTGGTGCTTCTTGCCAGTCACCGGATACAGGCCGTAGCGCCACAGATCACCGTGTTTCTCCCTGACTTCGACGGCTGTTTCGGTATTGCTGATCCCCGGCCCTTCCTGCATGCGGAAGAACGGCTCGCCATCGACGAGTCGGCTTTTATGAACCAATGGGAAAGCATGTTCCGGCAATGCTCCGGCGATCGCCTCATAGCGTTTCTCGATTTGCCGTGTCGGAAACAATGACTGATAAGCCGAACGAGTCTGCGGATTGGCGGAAAACAGCACCAGCCCTGCGGTATGCCGATCAATACGATGCAATGGCACCAGATGCGGATTATCCAGCCGACGGATCAGACGTCTGAGAAGTGTCTGCTCCACATATTCACCCGCCGGCGTCACCGGCAGAAAGTGTGGTTTGTCGGCCACGACCAGATGCTCGTCTGCGTACAGGATTGATTCGATGACCGGGATCGGTTTTTCGTCCGGGACTTCTCGAAAGTAGTGAATCCGCAAACCTTCCTTGTACGCCAGGTCGAGAGCGATCGGCAGGCCCTGCCCATCAAGGACGCGGCCACGAGCGATTCTGTCCAGCCATTGTTCGCGGCCGATGGCGCTGAAGTGCTCACACAGGCAATCGAGTACAGTCAGCCAGGAGCCCGGCGGCAGGTAAAGCGTGCTGGCCTGACTATGTGCCGCGGAAAAAGATGAAGTGGACATACGAACGCTCTAAACCTCAATGCAGAGCGGCATTATCCAACAGCGCCGAGGCCGAGCCTAGCGGAGAATCCTCATGCCGGAATCTGCTTCAGTGCCGCCGCCTCCGTGTACTCCTTGAGCCAGCGCAGCACATCGACCGCCTCCCAGCGAGCTGGGTCGTACAAGGCGTACAACAACCCCTGATAACCAACGACATCCAATTGCCGGTGATAGCCTGCGCGCTGGAACAACGCTTCGATTTCTGCAAAACAGGTGTTGAAATGGGTTTTATTGAAGGGCGTCTTGCCTTCGGTCACGAGGCCGTCCAGACGCAACTCCAGGACGGCCTCGTGCACGACCTCGGCGGACATCCGGTTCACGCTGCTCTTCAATTGTTCGACATTGACCACGATTCATCCCTCTCACACCCGGACCTGCCCGCTCAAACCTGAACATCAGGATCGGCAAGGCAGGCATTGCGAATAGCTGTATACGCATACAGTATCCGAACAATACCCGTTAAGCCAAGGGGAACCATCGCAAAGTTCGACAGGCGGGAGCACCGCTAACGCAGAAATCGCCTAACGCAGGAACGCCACCACCTGATCGGCACTGAATGGCCAGCCAAGCTCAGCGCCGTTATCCACTCGTCGAAGTACCGGAATTCGCAAGCTGTACGCTGCGAACCACGTTTCGTCTTCAGCGATATCCACCAGTTCCACCAGCAGTCCGCGTTCGACGAACTCCATCAGCATGGCTTCGGCCACTTCGCAGAGATGACACCCTAGGGTGCCGAACAACTGACATTCAGGAAGCATGAGTGATCAACCAGAAAATTGAGTGATCATTCTAGGCTCGCTCCGAAAAACCGTCGAGCCATAGAACCCTGATCACAAGCGCCACAGGGCCGCTCAATCCTGACTCACGGCACCGATCTTGTGGATCGACAGGTCCGCGCCGTAATACTCCTCTTCCTGGCTCAGGCGTAGTCCGGTCAACACCTTGATCACGCCATACACCGCGAACCCTCCGACCAGTGCCACCAGCACGCCCAGTGACGTGCCGATCAACTGGCTGATCATGCTCACTCCACCCAGCCCACCCAAGGCACTCTGGCCGAAAATGCCGCAGGCGATTCCGCCCCACGCGCCGCACAACCCGTGCAACGGCCACACGCCCAGTACGTCGTCAATGCGCCATTTGACTTGAGCGGCGGTAAAGCACCAGACGAACAGCGCGCCAGCGATTGCCCCCGTGACCAGCGCCCCCACAGGATGCATCAGATCGGAACCGGCACAGATCGCCACCAACCCCGCCAGCGGGCCGTTATGCAAAAAACCGGGGTCATTACGGCCGACGATCAGCGCGGCCATCGTGCCGCCGACCATGGCCATCAACGAATTCAGTGCCACCAGACCGCTGACCCCTTGCAGGGTTTGCGCGCTCATCACGTTGAAACCGAACCAGCCAACGATCAGGATCCACGAACCCAAGGCCAGAAACGGAATGCTCGATGGCGCGAACGCGACCAGGCGTCCATCCCGGTATCGGCCATTGCGCGGCCCGAGCAACAACACCGCCGCCAATGCCAGCCAACCGCCCATGGCATGAACCACGACTGAACCTGCGAAATCATGGAAACTGGCGCCAAACCGCTCAAGCAGCCAGACTTGCAGCCCAAGGTTGCCGTTCCAGACCATGCCTTCAAAGAACGGATAAATGAACGCCACGATCAACACCGTTGCGCATAACTGCGGCACAAACCGCGCACGCTCGGCAATGCCGCCGGAAATGATCGCCGGGATCGCCGCCGCAAAGGTCAGCAGGAAGAAAAATTTCACGAGCCCGTAGCCGTGATCGGCGTTGAGTTCGGCCGCCGGGTGCATGAAGTTCACCCCATAAGAAATCCAATAGCCTATAAAGAAATAGGCAAGGGTCGACACGGCGAAGTCGCTGAGGATTTTCGACAGCGCATTGACCTGGTTCTTTTGTCGGACCGTCCCGACTTCCAGGAAGGCAAAACCGGCGTGCATGGCCAGGACCATGACCGCGCCGATCAGAATAAACAGGGTATTGGAGCTATGGATCAGGCTGTCCACAGCGCTTTGCAGATTTTCCATGGGTTGGCAGACCTTATGGTAAGAAAAAGCACCAAAGCAGTTCGCGTGGGCTGTCCATGCACCAAGTTGCAGCTTCGAAGATCAGTTCGCCGCATCGGTTGAACCGATTTGGCGCACGAGTGGTGTCAAGGCAAAACACGTCCCGAACACTTGCACGACGTTTTGAATATTGGTGTTACGGTTCTACCGAAATCCTGCCCGGCATTAGCGCAGGGCTCAGAATGACGCACCATGACATAGCAAAAGTTGTACCAGTCATTTGTACTGAACCTTCGCCGAAGGCTCATACTCGAACGCTTCAGAACGCCACCTATATGGAGATCACCCATGGCCAGCACCAAGGCAAAGACTGCTCAAGAAATCCTGATGACCGACTTCCAGACGCTGGTCAGCGACACGGAACGGCTGCTGGAACATACCGCGACCCTGGCCGGTGATCAGGCTGATGAGTTGCGCGAGCAGATCCACGACAGTCTGTTGCGCGCCCGCGAAACCTTGAAACTGACCGAAGACTCCCTGCGCGAACGCGGCCAGGCTGCTGTCAGCGCGACTGAAGAGTATGTCCAGGCCAACCCATGGCAATCCGTCGGGATCGCGGCGGGTGTGGGTTTCCTGATTGGCCTGCTGGCCAGCCGCCGCTGATATGGCTATCGATGAAGCCGGCTCGTCTGCGACGGGCACAAGCTCGCGGCGCCTGGGTGCCGCATTCCTCGGATTGCTGCACAGCCATGTCGAACTGTTCGGCATTGAACTGCAGGAACAAAAGGCCCGTACCGTAAGCCTGTTACTGTTCGCAGGCCTGGCGCTGGTGTTTGCGTTGCTGTTTCTGGTAGGGCTGTCGGCTCTGGTGATGATCCTTTTCTGGGACACCTATCGTCTGCCAGCCATCATCGGGCTCTGCGTGTTCTACGCACTCGCGGCGATCTTTTGCGGGATACGCCTGAAATCGGCGATTTACGATGAGTCCTCACCCTTCCATGGCACGCTTGAAGAGCTGGCCAATGATCGGGAGCGCCTGCTGCCATGAGCCTGCCTGAATTGCCACGCAACAGCTCACGCGCGCAAATGCGCAAGGCACTGATTCGCCTGCGCATGGAAATGCATCGCCAGGAAATCCGTCACGAATCCCGGCAACTGCTGCAACCCCTGCAGCGTGTGCGCGGGATGACGCAGAACCTGCAGGAGGGTTTAGGTATCAAACACGCGCCGCTTTGGGGTGTGGCCGCTATCACCTTGCTGGGTTTTCTAACCGGCAAGGGCGCAAAAAACGGCGGTGGCATCGCTAGCCTCACCCGACTGGTCCGGCTCGGCACCACGCTGGCTCCGTTGATCAAACTGATCCTGCAGGGCTCGTCGCGAAAAAACTGATCAGTCGTTTTTTTGGCAATAACGGGATGCCTTTCTCTATCGAGGGAGGCAATCCTGCGCTCAGATCCAATGGCAAATACCTACTGCTCATCGATATCGATGCTGCCGGGCTTTCGTTCCGCTTGCAGGTCCCTGCGCGAAACGGGAAGCTAGGCCATCAGTCACGCAACGGAGAGACCCCGCCTTGGATTGGCATACCCTGCTTACCCGCGAACGCCTCGGAAAACCGCTGCACAGCCCTGAAGAACTCGGCCGCAGTCCTTTTCACAAAGATCACGATCGCATCATTTTCTCGGGCGCGTTCCGCCGCCTCGGACGCAAGACCCAGGTCCATCCGGTCACCAGCAACGACCATATTCATACGCGCCTGACCCATTCGCTGGAAGTCAGTTGTGTGGGGCGCTCTTTGGGCATGCGGGTTGGCGAAACCATTCGCAGCACCCTGCCCGACTGGTGCGAACCGAGCGATCTGGGCATGGTGGTGCAATCGGCCTGTCTGGCCCATGACATTGGCAATCCGCCGTTTGGCCACTCCGGTGAGGACGCGATCCGCCATTGGTTTCAACAAGCCGCCGGCCGTGGCTGGCTGGATGCAATGAGCGAAGCCGAACGCAACGATTTCCTGAACTTCGAAGGCAACGCACAAGGCTTTCGGGTACTGACGCAACTGGAGTATCACCAGTTCGACGGCGGCACACGCCTGACCTATGCGACGCTGGGCACCTACCTGAAGTATCCATGGACGGCGAAGCACGCAGATTCGTTGGGCTACAAGAAGCACAAATTCGGCTGCTATCAGAGCGAGCTGCCACTGCTGGAGCAGATCGCCCATAAACTCGGTCTGCCGCAACTGGAGGATCAACGCTGGGCACGCCACCCGTTGGTGTACCTGATGGAAGCCGCCGATGACATCTGCTACGCATTGATCGACCTGGAAGACGGTCTGGAAATGGAGTTGCTGGAGTACGCCGAGGTCGAGTCCCTGTTGCTCAACCTGGTCGGCGATGATCTGCCAGAAACCTATCGCCAGCTCGGCCCCAACGATTCACGGCGACGCAAACTGGCGATCCTGCGCGGCAAGGCCATTGAACACCTGACCAATGCGGCAGCCCGCGCCTTTGTGGAGCAACAAGAGGCGTTGTTGGCCGGTACGCTTGCAGGTGATCTGGTTGAGCACATGCATGGCCCCGCCAAGCGTTGTGTCCTGAATGCCAAGGACATGGCGCGCAAGAAAATTTTCCAGGACAAGCGCAAAACCCTCCATGAGATCGGCGCCTATACCACCCTGGAAATCCTGCTCAATGCCTTCTGCGGTGCGGCGCTGGAACAGCACAATGGTCGAACGCCGTCCTTCAAAAGCCGTCGTATCCTCGACTTGCTGGGCAACAATGCACCCGATCCCCACGGTCCATTGCATACGTCATTTCTGCGCATGATCGATTTCATCGCCGGCATGACCGACAGCTACGCCAGTGACATGGCACTGGAAATGACCGGTCGCTCCAGCCACTGATCGTGTATCGGTTGATCAGCCATTTCGCCACCCGATATGGCTGATCCCCCCTTCCAAACCCAAGTGCACTCAAGGCTCACGGAATCGCCCTACAGCACACGCTGAGCAAACTGATCGCCAGGTCTGTGTTTATCACGGAACAATCTATATCCCTCTGCTCGACAGATGAAGAGTGTTCCATGGCCAAAGACGATCTACGCATTCTCCTGGTGGAAGACCACCCCTTCCAGCTCAGAGCGACTCAATACTTGCTTGAAAGTTATGGCTTCACCCAACTAACCGCCACGGACAGCGCCAAAGGCGCCGTGGATGAAATGCTCGGAGCCGTGCAACCTTTCGACATTCTGTTATGTGATCAATGTTTACCTGACCTGACAGGTCTTGATCTGGTGCAGTTCGCCAGTCACCGTGGAATGATCAGACAGGCCATTCTTCTGAGCAGCCTGACCTCTATCGAACTGGACGGGCTGGAAAAAAAAGCGACTCAACACGGATTGCCATTATTGGGATACCTGACAAAACCGTTGAAACAAACAGAATTCAGAAACTTGTTGACCTTGGCATCTCTATAAAAAAGCATCAAAAAACCAGATAAACACGCTTTATAAAACTTACGAAAAAAGACATCAGGGACCACAACTAAACAGCTTGATCTTTCAAGATATCTTATAAAAAAACCAATCATCGCGTAGTCCGATTCTCTTTCATACGTAGGACTTATCCTATATTGCTGCTACAGCTCAGTCAGTTCATACGTGACCCAAACTATCTGAGCTAAGGTGCGCGCTTTATTTGAGCTCGCATGGGATTTGATTATGAACTCCGTTTTTATTGTCGACGACCACCCCGTCATCCGCCTTGCCGTTCGAATGTTACTGGAACACGAAGGTTTCAAAGTTGTCGGCGAAACTGACAACGGGGTCGATGCCATGCAGATGGTTCGCGAATGCATGCCTGACCTGGTGATTCTCGACATCAGCATTCCCAAGCTGGATGGCCTGGAAGTGCTTTCCCGTTTCAACGCCATGAGTACTCCAATTAAAACACTGGTACTGACAGCACAATGCCCAACACTTTTCGGTATCCGTTGCATGCAGTCAGGAGCCTCCGGATATGTGTGTAAACAAGAGGACCTGAGTGAGTTGGTCAGTGCGATAAAAGCGGTCCTGTCAGGTTACAACTACTTCCCAAGCGAAGCTCTGAATCCCGTTCGTGGCGATGATGAGCGTTGCGCAGAACTGGAACTTTTCAAATCAGTGAATGACCGGGAGCTGATGGTTCTGCAACTTTTTGCACAAGGGCGCACCAACAAGGAAATTGCCAAAGGTATGTTCCTGAGTAACAAGACCGTCAGCACCTATAAAAAACGACTCATGCAAAAACTCAAGGCCCAATCTCTGGTTGAACTCATCGAGATGGCAAAACGTAACGCACTTGTGTGAGAACCTGGATGCCCAGACGTTTAAAGGATTATTTGATACGGGTGATAGCGGGTTTATGCCTCAGCGCTTCAGCGTCCGCGGCACAGACCAGTGAGAACTACACGTTGCTCAGTCGTTCAAAGGCCGGGCATGTGGAAGTTCGACTGGATGAATCACAACTGCAATGGCTCAAACAGAAGCGTGAACTGAGCCTCGGAACATCCGCCCCGGATTATCCACCCTTTGACCTGACCACCAGCCGTCACGACTACGAAGGGTATACCGCTGATTACGCCGGCATCCTGGGCAAGGTAACCGGATTGCCCATCAAGGTTCAGCGCTTCGAATCCCGAGGCGCGGCAATCGCGGCGCTCGAGAACGGCGAAGTGGATCTGCTCGGCACCGCCAATGGATTCGAAGCGGGCCATGCCGACATCGTCCTGTCCACGCCCTATGCCGTAGACCAACCCGTCCTGGTGACCCGCGAAGGCGAAACCCGGTCCCTGACCGAAGGTCTTGCGGGTCTGCGGTTGAGCATGGTGTACCACTACTTGCCGCTGTCGGAGGTCAAGGCCTTGTACCCCAAGGCAATTATCACGTCGTATCCTTCTTACCAGAATGCGATCAACGCCGTAGCCTTCGACCAGGCAGACGTTTTCCTGGGCGATACCATTTCAACCCATTACATGATCAACAAGGGCTACCTGAACAATATCCGCATGGCCAACTTCGGCAAACATGAAGCCCATGGGTTCAGCTTTGCCGTACGCAAGAATCAGCCGGAATTGCTCGGCATCATCAACACGCTGATCGCGGCCATCCCCGCCAGCGAACGGGAAAACATCGCCAAACGCTGGAGCGCGGGCAGTGACATTCTCCTGACGGACCAAAAACTGCAACTGACCGACCGTGAAGAGCGCTGGCTGACGCAACATCCAATCGTACGTGTAGTGGTCAATGAAGCCTTTGCTCCGCTGACGTTTTTTGACAGTGACGGCAAGTTTCGCGGCGTCACGGCGGACCTGCTCGAATTGATCCGGCTTCGCACCGGTTTGCGCTTTGATATCCGTCGCAGCCGAAGCGATGAAGAGATGATCGAACAAATCAAAGACAACCAGGCCGATGTGATCGCCGCCCTGCTCCCCAGCACCCAACGCCAAACCACGCTTAACTTTACCCGCCCGTTTCTTGAGAACTCCTACGTCCTGTTAACCCGTAAAGCCGCCGGCAGCCCGACCAACCTTTCGCAACTGGGTGACAAGCGTCTGGCCATTGCTCGTGGCAATCCGCTCATGAGTTACCTGCGCAAGGAGTTTCCCCGTATCAAACTGATCGAAACCCCGGACACGTTCAGTGCCGTGGAAATGCTGGCCGAGGGGCAGGCCGAAGGGGCGGTGAACTCGCTGATCATTGCCAACTATTTCATCTCGTCACAACTGTTCGAACACACATTGCAGATCAGTACCACCATCGGCACCGAACAGGCTGCGTTTTCCCTCGCCACCGCGACGGACGCCAAGGAGCTGAACGCCATCCTCGAAAAGGCCCTGTTGAGCATCGCACCCGAAGAGCTGGGCATCATCAACAGCCGCTGGCGGGGTTATTCAGCCTCCTCGCAAAGCACCTGGCGCAACTATCACCGGCTGTTCTATCAGATTGTAATCGGTGCGGGTGTGTTGTTGCTGATTTCAGTTGCCTGGAATGACTACATGCGGCGCCAGATCAAACAGCGCAAAGCCGCCGAGCGCGCACTGAGCGACCAGTTCGAGTTCATGCGGTCGCTGGTCAATGGCACCCCTCACCCCATTTACGTACGCGATCGCCAGGGACTGCTGCAAAGCTGCAACGACAGCTACCTGCAAGCGTTCAGCGCCAAACGCGAAGACGTCATTGGAAAAAGCGTCATGCACGGCAACATCAGCAATGTGTTCGAAGCCCGGGAGTTTCAGGCCGACTACCAGTGTGTCGTTGCCGAAGGACGACCGTTGATTGTCGATCGCGAGCTGCACATCGGTGGCCGGCGGTTGACGATTTATCACTGGATACTTCCCTACCGGGATTCGCGCGGTGAAGTGCAAGGCATCATCGGAGGCTGGATCGATATCAGTGAGCGGCGACAACTGTTCGATGACCTACGGTGTGCAAAAGAGCGTGCCGATGACGCGAACCGCGCCAAAAGCACGTTTCTGGCAACGATGAGCCATGAAATACGTACGCCGATGAATGCAATCATCGGCATGCTCGAATTGACCCTCAAGCGCATAGACCAGCAGCACCCGGATCGCCCGGCCATCGATGTCGCGTACAACTCGGCGAAGGATTTGCTGGATCTGATCGGCGACATTCTCGACATCGCCCGGATTGAATCCGGGCACCTGAGCCTGAGCCCGGAGCGTGTCAATCCCGGGGAACTCGTGGCGTCGGTGGTGCGGATTTTCGAAGGTCTGGCTCGACAGAAGAAGCTTGAGCTTTCACTGGCGTTCCATCCGACCAGTCCGGCAGTCGATGTTCTGCTCGACCCTTTGCGCTTCAAGCAAGTGCTGTCGAACCTGATCAGTAATGCCATCAAGTTTACGGAGCAGGGCCAGGTCAAAGTGATCGTCGAACTGCACGCCACTGCGAAGCCCGATCAGGTGCTGCTGCGTTTACATGTCCAAGACAGTGGCATCGGCATTACCGATCAGGATCAACAGCGCCTGTTCGAACCTTTCGCCCAGGCCGACAACGCCGCACAGTCTGCCAGGGGAGGTGCCGGGCTGGGCCTGGTGATCAGCCGAAATCTGTGCGAAATGATGGGCGGCACCCTGCAACTGAGCAGTCAGCCTGGCGTCGGAACCCAGGTCGAAGTATCGCTCCTGCTTGATTCACAGCCTATGCAGCATGTACCGCCAGTGGCCGAGGTAAAAATCAATGTCGCCAAAGCCCCGTTGAATGTATTGGTGGTCGATGATCACTCGGCCAATCGCTTGCTCATGTGCCAGCAGCTGGAGTTTCTCGGGCATCGGTACAGCGTCGCGATGGATGGCCGGGAAGGATTCGAGGTGTGGAACGGCGGGCCGTATGATCTGGTGATTGCCGATTGCAACATGCCTGTCATGAGCGGCTACGAGCTGGCCCGCGCCATTCGTCAGCATGAGCGCCAACACCGGCGTCCTCCCTGCACCATTCTTGGCTTCACCGCCAACGCCCAGCCCGAAGAAATACAACGCTGTAAACAAGCCGGAATGGATGACTGTCTGTTCAAGCCCCTCAGTCTGAATGCCTTGAGTCAATGGGTTGAGGGGGTTACACCGGGCATCGGCAAGCCGGCATTCAGTCTGCAGGGGTTACACCTGCTGACGGGAGGCAACCCGGCGCTGGACAGGCGCTTGCTGACCGAGCTGCTGGACAGCAATCGTCAGGACCTGCAAACACTGCGGTCACTCTCACCGCCCGGGGACACACAGGCATTGCTCGACATCGCCCACAAAATCAAAGGCGCAGCCCGCATCGTACAAGCCTCCCGCTTGATCGAAAGCTGCGAGGCGCTCGAAGCCGCCTGCCATGGGGCTTTCAATGATGAAGAAATAGCCAAATACAGAAAAACCCTTGAGCGCGCCATGGTAGAGCTGGAGCACGTATTACAGCAGCAAATCAGCCAAAACGACGAAAGCAGAATGACTGAGCCTTAACTATGCTTGATCGCTGAGCAGTGCGTTAACCCTCCTGGAGAGCCTGCAATGCCTAGCCCACTGCACCCGGACCCACGCAGGTTTTCGCTGCACGTCCATATCAGCGTGATGTTCACCTTCCTGCTGTTGCTGACCGGGGTGGTGCTGGGCATCTTCAATTATCGGCAAACCACACAAATCATCCTTTCCAGCAGTGAAAAACTCTTCAATCGCATCGAGCAGGATGTCCGGCTGGACCTGCACGCCACTTATCAACCGATTCGTCAACTGCTGAGCCTGCTGGCGACCAACCCGGCGAGTCAGGCGCCTGACCTGGAACAACGCCTGGCGCTGCTCAAGCCGTTCAGCCAGTCCCTCAAGGACAATCCCGATCTGGCCTCGCTGTACCTGGGTTATGGCAATGGTGATTTCTTCATGGTTCGCCCGCTGCGCAACCAGCCTCTGAAAAACCTGCTCAAGGCCCCCACGACAGCGGACTATCAGGTGTGGAGCATCGAGCATGACAACAACGGTCAGCCCCGTTCGCAATCGTTATTCTTCGATCAACATCTGACCTTGCTCAGCCGCCAGGACAACCCAGGCGACACTTACGATCCACGCAGCCGCGCCTGGTTTACCAACGCCAGCAGTGCCGAGAATCAAATTACCACCGAGCCTTATATCTTTTTCTCCACCCATGACATCGGCACGACGCTGGCCCGCCGCAGCGGCGATAACGCGGTCATAGGCGCTGACCTGACCCTGGCCGAACTCAGCGCAACCCTGGCCAAGCATGTCGTGACCCCCAACACTGAAATCGTGCTGTTCGATGCCGAGGGCAATGCCATCGCCTACCCCGACAGCCGCAAGCTGATCATCGCCGATCAGACCGCCCGTCTCGCCAAGGCTGCCGACCTGAGCCCCAGTCTTGGCGCCCTGCTCAAAAGCCCTCCCCAAGGCAATCGCCTGAACGCCGATGGCCGGCAATGGATCGTGGCCCGCAGCAGCATGCAGGAAGGCGGGCCCAATGGACTGCAATTGGCACTGCTGGTGCCCGAGGACGAGTTGCTCGTCGACGCCTACCGCATGCGCTGGCAAGGCACCCTGATTACGCTCGCAACGTTATTGTTGTGTTTGCCTTTGGGATGGCTGACATCAAGAGTTCTGGTCAAACCCCTACGGGCATTGGTGCAGGAAGCCGATGCGATTCGCAGTTTCGACTTCAATTTTCCGGCTTCCCGTCGCTCTCCGGTGCTCGAAGTGGACCAGCTCAGCGTGTCGATGGCGCGTATGAAAGACACGTTGGCCAGTTTCTTCCAGATCACTGACAGCCTGAGCGCTGAAACCCGTTTTGCACCGTTGCTGCAGCGGGTGCTGTTCGAAACCGTGAAAATCGGCCAGGCCCAGGCCGGGCTGATTTACCTGCGCGAAGGTGACGGGGATCGCATGGAACCCCAAGGGTTGGTACTCAATAACAGCGCCGAGGACTGGTCGTCTTTCGACATCGGAGGGCACTCGCTACAGGACTCACAAAGCCCTCAATGGATGCACCAGTTGGCAACGGTCGACAATATCGTCAGCAGTCTCGGGTTCGAACAGGCGGGGGATTTGCAGAAGGTGATGCTCGCACTGGAATGTCCGCGGGTTCACCTGATCGGTATCCGTCTGCACAATCGGCATAACGAAACCGTGGGTCTGCTGGTCTTTCTTTTGCCCGACAGCGGCAGCCAGAATGACCTGGAAAAACTCAAACCGGACCGCATCGCGTTTCTCCAGGCGGTGTCCGGCGCGGCCGCCGTCAGTATTGAAAGCCAGCGCCTGCAAGCCCGGCAGAAGCAGCTGCTGGATGCTTTCATTCAATTACTGGCCGGCGCGATCGACGCCAAAAGCCCCTACACGGGCGGTCATTGCCAGCGCGTGCCGGAACTGACGCTGATGCTCGCCCAAGCGGCAGCCGCCAGCCAGGCGCCGGCCTTCAAAAGCTATCAACCCACCGAAGATGATTGGGAAGCGCTGCACATCGCCGCCTGGCTGCACGATTGCGGCAAGGTCACCACGCCGGAATACGTTGTCGACAAGGCCACGAAACTGGAAACCCTGAACGACCGCATCCACGAAGTCCGCACCCGTTTCGAGGTGCTCAAACGCGATGTCTGGATCAAGTATTGGCAAGCCATTGCCCAGGGAAACGATGAACAGCAGCTAGCGCAGCAGCGCGATGCCGACCTGGCCGGACTGGATGATGATTTCACCTTCGTCGCCCGCTGCAATCTCGGTGGCGAGGCCATGGCCGAAGCGGACTTGCAGCGCTTGCGCACGTTGGCCCAACGGACCTGGCGTCGAACCCTGGATGACCGGCTAGGTGTGTCCTGGGAAGAAAACCGGCGCCAGGCCCGAACACCCGCGCCCTCCCTGCCCGTCGATGAACCGTTGCTGGCGGACAAACCTGAACACCTGTTCGAGCGCGCTGACAGCGAACGAATCCCGGACGATAACCCCTGGGGGTTCAAACTCGATGTACCGACCTACAAATACAATCGGGGCGAGCTGTATAACCTGAGCATTGTCCGGGGCACGCTGACGAGCGAGGAGCGTTACATCATCAATCACCACATGGTGCAGACGATTCTGATGCTCAACCACCTGCCCTTCCCCGGTCACCTGCGCACCGTCGCGGAACTGGCTGGCGGTCACCATGAAAAAATGGACGGCACCGGTTATCCAAAACGCCTGAAGCGCGAAGACATGAGCCTGCCGGCACGGATGATGGCGATTGCCGATATTTTCGAGGCGCTGACCGCCGCCGATCGTCCCTACAAGAAAGCCAAGACCTTGAGCGAAGCGCTGGGGATCATGGCCTTCATGTGCCGTGATGCTCACATCGATCCCGAACTGTTCGGGCTGTTCATCGACGCACACATCTATTTGCAGTACGCCCAGCGCTTTCTCGATCCCCAGCAAATCGATACCGTGGACACGGCAGGCTTGCTGGCCAAGGCTGGTTTGACCGGTTGATCAGCAGTCGGTGAGGCGCAGGAAAATCGCTGCCAAGTGTTCGATGCCTGCCTGATCCTGCGCAGTGAAGCGCGCCAGTTTCGGGCTATCGAGGTCAAGCACGCCGATCAATCGGCCGTCCTTGACCAGCGGCACAACCAGCTCACTGTTCGATGCACTGTCGCAGGCGATGTGCCCGGGAAACGCGTGCACGTCTTCCACCAGCTGGGTTTGCAAGGTCGCCGCTGCCGCCCCGCACACACCACGGCCGAACGGAATTCGCACGCAGGCGATCTGCCCCTGGAATGGACCAAGCACCAGTTCTTCGTTGCGATTGAGATAGAAGCCGGCCCAGTTCAGGTCATCGAGCTGATTGAACAGAAACGCCGAGAACTGCGCGGCATTGGCGATGAAGTCCCGCTCGTCCGCCAGCAATGACTCCAGTTGCGCATGCAACATGCCGTAACCCTCAAGGCCCTGGCCGCTCTTTTGTAAATCGATCATGCCTTGTGCTCCAACAACTTCAGCCCGACCCAATAACGGGCAAATTGATACGCGCAACGTCCATTGCGGTTGCCGCGGCCAGTGGCCCAACGCACGGCCAGGATGTCCAGTTCTTCGGTGCGCTGCCACGCCAGGCCCGACTTGTCGGCCAACTGACCGATCCAGTGCTCGACGACGTTGAGAAAGTGGTCCTGGGTAAACGGGTAGAACGACAACCACAATCCAAACCGGTCCGACAGCGCGATCTTGTCTTCCACCGCCTCGCTGGGATGCAGTTCACCGTCGACGCGTTTCCAGTTTTCGTTATCGCTTTCCTTTTCCGGCACCAGGTGGCGACGGTTGGACGTGGCGTACAACAGCACGTTATCCGGTGCCTGTTCCAGCGAGCCATCGAGTACACTTTTCAGCACCCGGTAGTCACCCTCGCCTGACTCGAACGACAGGTCATCGCAAAACAGCACGAAACGCTGGGGCAATTTGGCGATCTGTTCGACCACACGAGGCAGATCCGCCAGGTGATCGCGCTCGATCTCGATCAAACGCAGACCGGCGTTGGCGTGCTCGGCCAGCAAGGCACGCACCAGCGATGATTTACCGGTACCACGCGAGCCCCACAGCAATGCGTGGTTGGCGGGCATGCCATCCAGGAATTGTTGGGTATTTCGGCCCAGCTGTTCGACTTGCCGATCGACGCCGATCAGGTCGGACAGACGCATGTCGAGACTGACTTCCAACGGTAACAAAAAGCCGCTGCGCCCCTCTCGTTGCCAGCGCGCGGCCAGACATTGAGTCCAGTCAATGGCTGACCGGGGGGCCGGCAACAACGGTTCGATACGGGCCAGAACGGCATCGGCACGTTCAAGAAAAGCATTCAATCGGGAATCCACGACTTCTCCTCGGGCACGTTCACAGTAATGATGGCAATAGAACGACGAAAAACAGCGTCCGGTGAGCGACTTACCCGGTTGTATCAGGCACGCAAGAACATCGGTCGCCAGGCATGATCGACTATGCTGAGCAGCGAAAAGAAAAGGAAGTGGCCCATCCGCCCATGGATATCAAATTCACCCACCGGCTCTCGTACAAACAAGCACGGCTTACCGTGCTGGTCGGTTTCATTCTGGGCACGCTGCTCAGCCTTGTACAAATAGGCATCGATTATGCCAGCGAAGACGCCTCCATCAATCGTGAAATCCTCTCTTTGCTGGAAATCAGCCACAACCCGGCCTCGCGCATCGCCTATAACATCGACGCCGAACTCGCCAAGGAACTCACTCAGGGTCTGTTGCGCTCACCGGCAATCATTGGCGCCAAGCTGACCGATAACAACGGAACCGTGCTGGCCAACATCAAGCGCCCGGCCATGGAGAGCAGCTATCGGGTGATCAGCGACTACCTGTTCGGTGCCAACCGACGCTTCGAGGATCGCCTTTATCTGGGTCAATACCCGAATGAATCCCTCGGCAGTTTGCGGCTCGATGTCGACACCTATCCCTTCGGCAACCGGTTCCTGCGTCGGGCAGAAGTCACGCTGCTCAATGGCTTTGCGCGCAGCCTGATCCTGACGGGCATCCTGCTGGCGCTCTTCTATGTGATGTTGACCAAACCGCTGGTACGGGTGATTCGCGAACTCAGCAGCCGTGATCCGCGCAGCCCGGAACCCACGACGCTGGAGTGTCCTGCGGGGCATGCCAAAGATGAAATCGGGGTGCTGGTCAAGGTTGCCAACCGGCAATTCAATAATATCGCCACCGAAATCCAGCAGCGACGCAACGCCGAAAACCGTCTGACCGATTACCTCGGCCAACTGGAAAACATCGTCTCGGCCCGCACCACCGAGCTCAAGGCCATCAATGCCCGGCTCAGCCAGTCCAATCAGGAACTGGAAATCGCCCGCAGCACGGCACTGGATATGGCCGAAGCGCGCTCGGTGTTCCTGGCCAACATGAGCCACGAAATCCGCACGCCCCTCAACGGGTTGCTGGGCATGATTGCCCTGTCCCTCGACGGACCGCTCACTGCCGAACAACAGCAACAACTGTCCATCGCCCATGACTCGGGCAAAGTCCTGGTGGAACTGCTCAACGATATTCTTGATTTGTCGAAATTCGATGCCGGCCAGCTCGAACTCGAAAACATCCCGTTTGATCTCGGCTCACTGATCGAAGACACCGCCAACCTGTTGTCACAGAACGCCGCGCCAAGCGTCGAGCTGACCTGCCTGATCGATCCGCATTTCCCGGCGCTGGTGCTCGGCGATCCGACCCGCGTTCGGCAGATCGTCAGTAACCTTCTTTCCAATGCCCTCAAATTCACCCGCTTCGGTCGAGTCGACGTGCGCCTGTCGGCATTCGAAGGCGGAGTCAGAATCGAAGTCTGCGACACCGGCATCGGTATCCCTCAGGACGCCCAGTTCAAGATTTTCCAGCCGTTCACCCAGGCCGGTGCCGGCATCACTCGGCAATTCGGCGGCACGGGATTGGGCTTGGCGTTGACCTACAACCTCTGCGAAGCCATGCAGGGACGCCTGACGATCAGCTCCGAGGCGGGTTTTGGCAGCCAGTTTTGCGCGATTCTGCCGTTACCCAGTCACACTCGCTCGATTGAGCCCGCACCACTCCAAGGCAAGGTCATTGCGATCACTGCCGCCAGCAGTGGCCTGGCAGAGCTGCTGAGTACCGTGTTGCCGGCCTGGGGACTCGAATTTCAGCGGCGCTCCATCGATGACCCGCTGATCGGCGTCGAACTCGACATCCTGATCACCGACTGCCCCGAATGCCTGTTCAACCTGCGCCCGACCGTTACCGCTCCGATTCTGCTGGTGACCGCCTACGGTAACTTCATGCCCAGCGAAGAGGTCAGCGCACTCGCTCCACTGCAGCAACAGGCACGGCCCCTGGCACGCACTGCGCTGTACCAGTCCTTGCAACGAATCCTGCAACCGGAACACTCCACACTCAACAAGGCTCGTCCCGACACACTGAACCTCCTGCGGCGCGGGCGCGTGCTGCTCGTGGAGGACAATCCGGTCAATCAGCTGGTGGCCAAGGGCATGCTCGGCAAACTCGGCTGTGAGGTGGTGACCGCCACCCACGGGGCCGAGGCGCTGGATCATCTGGAGCGGCGGGATTTCGATCTGGTCCTGATGGACTGCAACATGCCGGTGATGGACGGCTATGAAGCCAGTCGGCATATCCGCCGCAGCGGACGTTGGCCACATCTGCCTATTGTTGCGCTGACGGCCAACGCCATGTCCGAAGAACGCGAACGTTGCCGTGCGGCAGGCATGAGCGACTATCTGGCCAAACCCTTCAGGCGCGAGGAGCTGGCCGCCCTGCTGGATTTATGGATCCCCACTATGACAGCGCCTTGATTTGCCCCAGCAGTTGGTCCAGACCATTGCGCAAGTCATTCAAGCGGTCCAGATCCACCCCGCTGTCGCATAACAGCCGAGCCTTGAGCGGTCCGACCTGTTCGCGCAAGGCCTGCCCGGCTGGAGACAGGCTCAGATGCACCTCACGCTCGTCCCGCGCCGAACGCTGGCGCTGGACCAATTGCAGTTGCTCGAGGCGCTTGAGCAACGGCGTCAGCGTGCCGGAATCCAGGGCCAGTCGCTCGCCCAACGCCTTGACGGTGGGCTGCTGCGGCGCGGCTTCCTGCCACTCCCACAACACCAGCATCGCCAGGTATTGCGGGTACGTCAGGCCCAATTGATCGAGCATCGGCTTGTAGGCACGAATCACCGCCCGGGACGCGGCGTACAGCTTGAAGCAGAGCTGGCTGTCGAGTTTCAGGGAATCGACGGACAAGGTATTCATTTGAGCAGGGCTTCGATCTCGCGGGTCAGGTCCTGCGGTTTGGTTGCCGGAGCGAAGCGCTTGACCAGTTTCCCGTCCTTGCCGATCAGAAACTTGGTGAAGTTCCACTTGATCCCTTGGGAACCCAACAGACCCGGCGCACGTTTTTTCAACTGCACAAACAGCGGATGGGCATCAGAGCCGTTGACATCGATCTTTTTGAACAGCGGAAAACTGACACCGAAGTTCAGCTCGCAGAACTCGGAAATCGCCCCTTCGTTGCCCGGTTCCTGCTTGCCGAACTGGTTGCAGGGAAAACCGAGTACCACCAGACCTTGATCCTTGTAGGTCTGCCACAGCTCTTCCAGACCTTTGTACTGCGGGGTAAAGCCGCATTTACTGGCGGTATTGACCACCAACACAGCTTTGCCGGCGAAATCCGCCAGGGTCTTTTGCTCACCTTTGATGGTGGTGCAAGGAATGCTCAGCAGATTGTCGCTCATGGTTCAGGTTTCCGATTGGAAGGACGAAGCACAAAAATAGCGAGCAATTGAATTGTGTGCAATTTAAATAATTGATCTGTCCCAGGCTTTTTTACTGTAGGAGCTGGCTTGCCCGCGAAGAGGCCCTCAAATACTGCATCGCATTTAAGGGCGCCATCGCTGGCAAGCCAGCTCCTACAGGGGAATAGCGAGGCGTCGCATTACGAGCGCGGTACCAGGTCCAGGCACACCGAGTTGATGCAATAACGCAGTCCGGTCGGCGGAGGACCGTCCGGGAACACATGCCCCAGGTGGGCATCGCATTTGGCGCAAACCACTTCGGTGCGGATCATGCCGTGGCTGACATCGCGGATCTCGGTCATCGCATTGTCGCCGATCGGCGCGTAGAAGCTCGGCCAGCCGCAGCCGGAATCAAATTTGGTTTGGGAGTCGAACAGTGGCTCGTTGCAGCAAATGCAGTGGTACACACCGTCTGTCTTGGTGGCGTTGTATTTGCCGGAGAATGGTCGTTCGGTGCCTTTTAGACGGCACACGTTGTATTGCTCTGGATCGAGCATTGCTTTCCATTCTTCCTGGGTTTTTTCCAACTTTTCCATCATCACACCTCTGCAGCTGAAAAAGCCCGATCTGTACCTTTTCCACTGATCGGGCGGCACGTATGATTGCGCCTCGTCAAAGCCCAGTCTGGCAGCCAGACCACGCGCATTCAAACGGTTTTATGGGTGCTGCATCTCAAGGCGTCAGGCCTGTGTGAATACGCAGGATTCCCAGTACGGCTGTTCACTCGCCGCCTGGATCGTTCATTTTCGGGAACACATCGCCATGCAGGTCAGCAAATCGAACAAGCTCGCCAACGTCTGCTACGACATTCGCGGCCCAGTGCTCAAGCACGCCAAACGCCTGGAAGAGGAAGGCCATCGCATCCTCAAGCTGAACATCGGCAACCCGGCGCCTTTTGGTTTCGAAGCGCCGGATGAAATCCTCCAGGACGTGATCCGCAATTTGCCGACGGCACAAGGCTACAGCGACTCCAAGGGCCTGTTCAGCGCGCGCAAGGCCGTGATGCAGTACTACCAGCAAAAGCAGGTGGAAGGCGTCGGCATTGAAGACATCTATCTGGGTAACGGCGTTTCCGAACTGATCGTGATGTCGATGCAGGCCCTGCTCAACAACGGCGACGAAGTGCTGGTCCCGGCGCCTGACTATCCGCTGTGGACTGCTGCGGTGAGCCTGTCCGGCGGTAATCCGGTGCATTATCTGTGCGACGAGCAAGCCAACTGGTGGCCGGACCTGGCGGACATCAAGGCCAAGATCACCCCGAACACCAAGGCGCTGGTAATCATCAACCCGAACAACCCGACCGGTGCCGTGTACTCGAAGGAAGTGTTGCTGGGCATGCTGGAGCTGGCCCGCCAGCACAATCTGGTGGTGTTCTCCGACGAGATCTACGACAAGATTCTCTACGACGATGCCGTGCACATCTGCACCGCCTCCCTGGCGCCGGACTTGCTGTGCCTGACCTTCAACGGTCTGTCCAAGTCTTACCGCGTGGCCGGCTTCCGCTCCGGCTGGATCGCCATTTCCGGCCCGAAACACCACGCCCAGAGCTACATCGAAGGCATCGACATGCTGGCCAACATGCGCCTGTGTGCCAACGTACCGAGCCAGCACGCGATCCAGACCGCACTCGGTGGCTATCAGAGCATCAATGACCTGGTGCTGCCGCAGGGCCGCCTGCTGGAGCAACGCAACCGCACCTGGGAGTTGCTCAACGACATTCCGGGCGTGAGCTGCGTCAAGCCGATGGGCGCGCTGTATGCATTCCCGCGCATCGACCCGAAAGTCTGCCCGATCCACAACGACGAGAAATTCGTTCTGGACCTGCTGCTTTCCGAGAAGCTGCTGGTGGTGCAAGGCACTGCGTTCAACTGGCCATGGCCGGACCACTTCCGTGTCGTGACCCTGCCACGGGTGGACGACCTGGACATGGCCATCGGGCGTATCGGCAACTTCCTCAAGTCCTATCGCCAGTAAGCGGTCTGTTCACCGTGTGACACACGTCGCACGGTGATTCATTCAGCAACACTTGCTGACGCGCTGTCATTCACTGCTGCAGCTACCCTCAACCGATAACGTCGTACCTTCCTGTGTCTAACGACTCCGGGGTTCGTGACGTCAATTGACTTACAAACACTTCCGTCTTTCACCTCGGAAATGTCCTGCAAACAGCTAAGCTGTTGTCGTAGGACACAGTTTGAAATAGTCACCCGGTTGAATACCCCGGTGCAGCACCTTATATACCCCGCAGTACGCTACATCTTTAGCTCAAGGAGATTTCTACAACCATGATGCGCATCCTGCTGTTTTTGGCCACTAACCTGGCGGTCGTGCTGATTGCCAGCATCACCCTGAGCCTTTTCGGCTTCAACGGGTTCATGGCGGCCAATGGGGTTGATCTCAACCTCAATCAGCTGCTGATTTTCTGTGCGGTCTTTGGTTTCGCAGGTTCGCTGTTCTCGCTGTTCATCTCCAAGTGGATGGCGAAAATGAGCACCAGCACCCAGATCATCACCCAGCCACGCACTCGTCATGAGCAATGGCTGCTGCAAACCGTCGAGCAACTGTCCCGCGAAGCCGGGATCAAGATGCCCGAAGTCGGTATCTTCCCGGCCTACGAGGCGAACGCCTTCGCCACTGGCTGGAACAAGAACGACGCGTTGGTCGCGGTCAGCCAGGGTTTGCTCGAGCGATTCTCGCCGGACGAAGTGAAAGCCGTTCTGGCTCACGAAATCGGCCACGTTGCCAATGGCGACATGGTCACCCTGGCGCTGATCCAGGGCGTGGTGAACACCTTCGTGATGTTCTTCGCACGGATCATCGGCAACTTCGTCGACAAAGTGATCTTCAAGAACGAAGAAGGCCAGGGCATTGCCTACTACGTGGCGACCATCTTCGCCGAACTGGTTCTGGGCATCCTCGCCAGCTCCATCGTCATGTGGTTCTCGCGCAAGCGTGAGTTCCGCGCCGACGAGGCCGGTGCAAACCTGGCCGGTACTGCCGCGATGATCGGCGCTCTGCAACGCCTGCGTGCGGAACAGGGGCTGCCGGTGCACATGCCGGACACCCTGAATGCCTTTGGCATCAACGGTGGCATCAAGCAAGGCTTTGCCCGCATGTTCATGAGCCACCCGCCGCTGGAAGAGCGTATCGACGCTCTGGCACGTCGTCGGGGCTAACAGTCGTTGTACAAATAGAAAAGGCCCGCAGTGATGCGGGCCTTTTTTTGTTTGCTGATCATTGGGGTGTTTGTGAGGGCCTCATCGCGAGCAAGCTTGCTCCTACATGGGATCCGTGAAAACCGCAGAACCCTTGTGGGAGCAAGCTTGCTCGCGATGAAGCCAGCAAAAACAATACATCTCTACCGACTGGAAACCCGATACACCCGCTCCTCAAGCCGCGTGACACCCGCCTCCAGAAACTTCCCGCTCTCGCTCAACACATCCTGATCTTCCAGAATCTTCAGCGCCCACAAGTCCCCGAACAACCGCTGCACCTCATCATCGAGTACGGCGAACGGCGGGCCGGGCATTTGCGTCTGGTCATAGTCCAGGGTAATCACCAGGCCATGGGACTCCTTCGGCAGTATCCGCTTCAAATGAACGGCATAGCGCTCTCGCATTTCTGTCGGCATCGCGATCAATGCGGCGCGGTCATACAGCGCCGTGCAATCGGCAACATCGCCGGCCGTCAGCTCGAAGAAATCACCGCACCACAGCTCGATGGAGCCTGCCCGATAAACCTTGAACGGACCCTGCTCGCTGACGGCCGGATCAAAGCCATGTTCGCTGAAAAATTCCTCAATGGCCTTTTCCGACAGTTCGACCCCCAGGACCTCATGACCTTGGTGGGCGAGCCACAGCAAATCCAGGCTCTTCCCACATAACGGCACCAACACGCGTGCGCCTTCTTCAAGGCTTAACGCTGGCCAGAACCGCTTCAGATGAGGGTTCACCTGCGGCAGATGAAAGCCGATCTGGTTCGATGCCCACTTCTTGTGCCAAAACTCCGGCTGCATAAATAACCCCGAAAATTCGATCAAAACACCCTAAAACTTATATTAGATTTAGATCAATGACTGATTGAAGATGGTGACATCTTAACTCTCAGGAGCGCTTTCATGTTCCCCAGCCTTTACATATCCCATGGCTCCCCCATGCTGGCCCTCGAACCAGGCGCCAGCGGACCGGCCCTCGCGCGTCTTGCCGCCGAGATGCCGAAACCCAAGGCCATCGTGATTGTTTCTGCGCACTGGGAAAGCCATGAGCTGCTGGTCAGCGCAAATCCGCAGCCTGAAACCTGGCATGACTTCGGCGGTTTCCCAAAAGCCTTGTTCGACGTGCAGTACCCGGCACAGGGGGACCCGTCGTTGGCCGCAGAGGTTGTGGAGCTGTTGAAGTCCAATGACCTTGCCGCACGCCTCGACAGCCAGCGACCGTTCGACCATGGCGTCTGGGTCCCCTTGTCGTTGATGTATCCGCAGGCGGATATCCCGATTGTTCAGGTTTCCCTGCCCACCCGTGGCGGCCCTGCCCTGCAAACCCGCGTCGGGCATGCCTTGGCCAGTCTTCGCGAACATGGCGTGCTTTTGATCGGCTCGGGCAGCATTACCCACAATCTGCGGGAGCTGGACTGGCACGCCGGCCCGGAAAGCGTCGAGCCCTGGGCACAATCCTTCCGCGACTGGATGATCGAAAAACTGGCGGCGGACGATGAAGCCGTGTTGCATGACTATCGTGCGCAAGCGCCAAACGCCGTGCGCAACCATCCGAGTGATGAGCATTTGTTGCCGCTGTACTTTGCTCGCGCCGCCGGTGGCGATTTCAGCATTGCGCATCAAGGGTTCACCCTGGGAGCGCTGGGCATGGACATCTATCGCTTCGGCTAGTGATCTTTTTCCAGGCAAAAAAAATCCCCGAACCAGTCGGGGATTTTTTATGTTCGATCAATCAGCCCGAGAGCGGATCAATCTTCGCGGTAGCGACGCAGCTTCAACTGCTTACCGGCAACGCGAGTGTCCTTCAGCTTGGTCAGCAACTTCTCCAGACCATCTTCCGGCAGCTCGACGAGGCTGAAGCTGTCACGCACCTGGATGCGACCGATCGCTTCACGTGCCAGACCACCTTCGTTGAGGATGGCGCCCAGCAGGTTCTTGGCAGCGATACCGTCACGCGCACCCAGCGCGGTACGGCAACGTGCACGACCTTCACCCAGTGGCATCGGAGCGCGACGCTCGCGGTCACCACGCTCAGGACGATCACCGGAACGCTCTGGACGATCGCCACGCGGTGCGTTGTTCGGCACCAGTGGACGCTCTTTCTCGATAGCGGCCAGGTTCAGCGCTTGACCGTTGGTAGCCTTGCGCAGCAGGGCTGCGGCCAGGGCACGTGGGCTGCAACCGATGTCGGCGGTCAGGCGATCAAGCAGATCACCGTGGGTCGATTCGGCTTCAGCCACCAGCGGCGACAGGCTGTTGGTCAGTTTCTTGATGCGCGCATCCAGAACGGCTTGAGCGTCCGGCAGGCGAACTTCAGCAACCTTCTGACCGGTTACACGCTCGATCACTTGCAGCATGCGGCGCTCACGTGGAGTCACCAGCAGCAGTGCACGACCTTCGCGACCGGCACGGCCGGTACGACCGATACGGTGAACGTAGGACTCTGGGTCGTACGGCATGTCAACGTTGAACACGTGAGTGATGCGCGGAACGTCCAGACCACGAGCGGCAACGTCGGTCGCCACAACGATGTCCAGACGGCCATCCTTGAGGGAGTCGATCACGCGCTCACGCTGGTTCTGGGCGATGTCACCGTTCAGCGCAGCGGCTTTGTAGCCTTTGGCTTCCAGGGCGCTGGCCAGATCCAGGGTCGCTTGCTTGGTGCGCACGAACATGATCAGGGCGTCGAAATCTTCCACTTCCAGCAAGCTGAGAACGGCCGAAGTCTTCTGGTCAGCGTGAACCAACAGGTGAGCCTGTTCGATCGCGGTAACGGTCTGGGTCTTGGTCTGGATTTTCACGTGTTGCGGATCGCGCAGGTGGCGTTCGGCAATGGCACGGATCGACTGCGGCAAGGTGGCCGAGAACAATACGGTCTGACGGGTTGCAGGCAGCGCCTTGAAGATGACTTCCAGGTCGTCCATGAAGCCCAGCTTGAGCATTTCGTCGGCTTCGTCGAGAACCAGGTGGTTCACGGTCGCCAGTACTTTTTCGTCGCGACGCAGGTGGTCGCACAGACGGCCCGGAGTGGCGACAACGATCTGTGCGCCATTACGGATTGCTTTCAATTGTGGGCCCATCGGCGCGCCGCCGTAGACAGCCACAACAGTTACGCCCGGCATTTGCTTGGCATAAGTTTCGAAAGCGGTTGCAACTTGTAGCGCCAACTCACGAGTTGGGGCCAGGATCAGGGCTTGCGGCTCGCGCTTTGCAGGATCGATGCGATGCAGGATCGGCAGGGCGAACGCAGCGGTTTTACCCGTACCGGTTTGCGCCTGACCAATCATGTCGTGACCGGCCATGATGATCGGGATCGATTGCTGCTGAATAGCCGAAGGCTCTTCGTAGCCGGTCGCGATGACGGCTGCAAGAATATTCGGATTAAGATTAAAAGCGGCGAAGCCGCCGGTTTCCTGGGTCATGGGTCTGCCTCTAAGTGCATCCGCAAAGACCCATGCTCCAAAGCTGCGCGTGCCGTGTTGAGACTCAAGAGTCGCCCTGGCAGCTTTGTCGGCGGGGATTTGCGAAAACGAATGAATGAAAAGAATCGTCAAGGAAGAGTCCGCGGGGCGGACGTGCAGCCGAAGCTGGCTTCGGGGAATTGCGCTACCTAAACGCGGCCCGGTTAAAGGCCGGCGCGCACTATACCGGAATTAGCCCGAAAAGGGAGCTTTTTTTATCAGAAATGCGCCGAATACACCTTTGTGTCACCGGCTTTGCGGATTATCGCTCGACCGTCTACTTTTCAAAGGGCCCGGCCTTGCGGGTGATGGCGCTAAAACGGTTCACCCCATGCCGTGCAGACCGCCGGTCTGACACGCCTTTCCCGCCCCGAGGACCGCTCCATGAATCAGCCTTGCTCCAGTCGAGTCAGCCGTGAACGGCGCGGTCATGTATTCCTGATCGGCCTGGACAGGGTGACCAAGCGCAACGCCTTTGATCTCGACCTGCTCAATGAACTGAGCCTGGCCTACGGCGAGTTTGAAGCCGACACTGAAGCGCGGGTGGCCGTGGTGTTCGGCCATGGGGAGCACTTTACTGCCGGGCTCGATCTGGTGGATGCCAGTGTGACACTGGCCGAAGGCTGGCAGGTACCGCCCGGCGGTTGTGATCCGTGGGGCGTGTTCGCGGGTCCGCGGGTCAATAAACCGGTGATTGTTGCAGCACAAGGCTACTGCCTGACCATCGGCATCGAATTGATGCTGGCGGCCGACATCAACCTGTGCGCCAGCAACACCCGGTTCGCACAGATGGAAGTGCAGCGCGGCATTTTCCCGTTCGGCGGCGCCACCCTGCGACTGCATCAAGTCGCTGGCTGGGGCAATGCGATGCGTTGGCTGCTGACCGGCGATGAGTTCGATGCCCACGATGCGCTGCACCTGGGCTTGGTGCAGGAAGTCATGGCCAGTGAAGATCTGCTGCCCCGGGCGATTGAACTGGCCGAGCGCATTGCCCGGCAGGCACCGCTTGGCGTTCAGGCCACGCTGATGTCGGCACGGCAGGCGCGCTATGAAGGTGAAACCGCTGCGGCGCAGGGGTTGCCGCCGCTGGTGAAGAAATTGATGGCCAGCGAGGATGCCCGGGAGGGTGTGCGATCAATGGTTGAGCGGCGGCCCGGAGTCTTCAAAGGTCACTGACACACCCTTTGTGGCGAGGGGGCAAGCCCCCTCGCCACAGCAATTTTTCTAACTTTCAAGTGGCCGGGCGAATGCTCTTGATCAACGACTGCAACGAATACCCCAACCGCGGCGCCAGCGCTTCGGCACGAGCCGTCAGGCCTTGCATGTCCAACTCCTGATCCAGTTCGGACGGTACGATCAGAATTACATTGCCCTCCTTCACCGGCAGCTCCCAATAGTGGCGGTGATACAACCCGCGCAGCAATGCGGCGCCCAACGGTTTGCCATCGTCGGTGGCCCACTGGTTGATCACCAGCCAGCCACCGGGATTCAGGCGTTTCTGGCAGTTTTCCAGAAAGCTCCAGGCCAAATGCCCGACACCAGGACCGACGTCGGTGTAGAGGTCGACAAAAATCAGGTCCGCCGGCTCTGCGGTATCGAGCAATTCCAGCGCATCGCCCACCCGGATATACAGGCGCGGATCGTCATCCAG
Source organism: Pseudomonas sp. Irchel s3b5 (assembly GCF_900187435.1). Taxonomy (NCBI): domain Bacteria; kingdom Pseudomonadati; phylum Pseudomonadota; class Gammaproteobacteria; order Pseudomonadales; family Pseudomonadaceae; genus Pseudomonas; species Pseudomonas sp. Irchel s3b5. Next base: position 17,730 of record NZ_FYDY01000038.1, on the reverse strand, counting down.
CCCCAAGTACTCGATAGCCAAACGCGGGACGTCGGGGCGCAACTCGATGGCCTCGACATCTTCCAGCGGCAGGAACTTGAGGCAGGCCTGGGTCAGCGTACCCGCACCAAGACCGAGGAACAGCGCGCTTTCCGGTTGCTCATGGCACAGCGCACCAATCAGCATCGCCCGGGTGTAGTCGTATTCGAGCCAGCTCGGATCGGCCGTAAACACACAGCTTTGCTCGATGGCATCACCGAATTCGAGAAAACGGTAATCAGCCACCTCCAGCACGCGAATCACACCAAACTCGTCCTGCACCTCGGCGAGCAAATGCTCGACGCGCTCCTCAGTCATTTCGTCTCCTGATCGTCACCGGACCCGGTAACGCGATGCGCCGCAACATGAAGCGGCAAAGGCGCGATTGTCCGCGAAGCGACGGGAACAGGTCACGCACTAATTGCTGATAACATGGACGTCCGAGCGTAAAACACTAGAGATGATGATGAGCCAACCCTGGAGTCCTGACAGCTGGCGCGCCCTGCCGATCCAGCAACAACCTCAATATCCCGACGCTGCGCATTTGCAGCAGGTCGAGCAAACGCTGGCCAGCTATCCGCCGCTGGTGTTTGCCGGTGAAGCCCGGGAATTGCGTCGTCAGTTTGCCGAGGTGACTCAGGGTCGCGCGTTCCTGTTGCAGGGCGGTGATTGCGCCGAGAGTTTCGCCGAATTCTCCGCGGCGAAGATCCGCGACACCTTCAAGGTGTTGCTGCAAATGGCGATTGTCATGACGTTTGCGGCCGGTTGTCCGGTGGTCAAGGTTGGGCGAATGGCGGGGCAGTTCGCCAAGCCGCGTTCGGCCAACGACGAAACCATCGATGGCGTGACCCTGCCCGCCTACCGTGGCGATATCGTCAACGGCATCGGTTTCGACGAGAAAAGCCGCGTGCCGGACCCGGAGCGCCTGCTTCAGTCGTATCATCAATCCACCGCCACCCTGAACCTGTTGCGCGCCTTCGCCCAGGGCGGGTTTGCCGACCTGCATCAGGTGCACAAGTGGAACCTGGACTTCATTGCCAACTCGGCCCTGGCGGAAAAGTACAGCCATCTGGCCGACCGCATCGATGAAACCCTGGCATTCATGCGCGCTTGTGGCATGGACACTTCGCCACAACTGCGCGAAACCAGTTTCTTTACCGCCCACGAAGCGCTGCTGCTGAACTACGAAGAAGCCTTCGTGCGTCGCGACAGCCTGACCAACGATTATTACGACTGCTCGGCGCACATGCTGTGGATCGGCGACCGCACCCGTCAGCTCGACGGCGCCCACGTCGAATTCCTGCGCGGGGTGAACAATCCGATCGGGGTCAAAGTCGGCCCGAGCATGAACCCGGACGACCTGATTCGTCTGATCGACGTGCTCAACCCGGACAACGACCCGGGCCGCCTGAACCTGATTGCGCGGATGGGCGCGAACAAGGTCGGCGATCACTTGCCACAGCTGATCCGTGCGGTACAGCGCGAAGGCAAGCAAGTGCTGTGGAGTTCGGACCCGATGCACGGCAACACCATCAAGGCCAGCAGCGGCTACAAGACCCGCGATTTCGCGCAGATCCTGGGTGAAGTGAAGCAGTTCTTCCAGGTCCACGAAGCGGAAGGCACCTATGCCGGCGGTATCCACATCGAGATGACCGGGCAAAACGTCACCGAGTGCATTGGCGGTGCGCGACCGATTACCGAAGATGGGTTGTCGGATCGCTACCACACCCATTGCGACCCGCGGATGAATGCCGATCAGTCGCTGGAACTGGCGTTTTTGATTGCCGAAACCTTGAAGCAGGTTCGACGCTAAATCGCGTCGCACTTATCGCCGGCAAGCCAGCTCCTACAGGAATGTGCAACCCCTTGTAGGAGCTGGCTTGCCAGCGATGGCGTCAACTCAGTCACCATCAACCTGTGCCAATGCAACCCGTAACCTGTCCGCACTCGCCCGCGGGCAATTCAACTGAACCTGCGCCAACCCCAGCCAATCCGCCATCTGCCGCAGATTGACCGCCAGCGCCAGCATCCCCTCGTCATCCAGCCCCGACGTTTCCTCATGCACCGCGTGCACCGCCAATCGCCCCGCCGCCCTCTCCGCACGCAGATCAACCCGTGCAGCAATCCGTTCGTTGTGCAAAAACGGCAAGACGTAATAGCCGTAGACCCGCTTGTCCTGCGGCGTGTAAATCTCCAGCCGATAGCGAAAGTCGAACAGACGCTCCGTCCGGCTGCGCTCCCAGATCAGCGAATCGAAAGGTGACAGCAATGCACTGGCCTCGACCTTGCGCGGCACCTTGGGCTCGGGCAGGCAATAGGCCGGTTGCTTCCAGCCCTGAACTTCACAGGTGAGCAACTCGCCCGCCTCGACCAACTCCGCCAGACGCGGACGACTGTCCGCGGGATTGAGTCGAAAGTAGTCGCGCAGGTCCTTTTCCGTGCCGACGCCCAACGCGGTCGCTGCATGCAGCAACAGTCCACGCTGCGCTTCGGCTTCATTCAGAGGCGGTTGCGCAAGGATCGCCGAAGGAATCACCCGCTCCGGCAAATCATAAAGTCGTTCGAATCCGCGACGCCCGGCCACAGTTACCTCGCCAGCGGCGAACAACCATTCCAGTGCATGCTTTTCCGCGCTCCAGTCCCACCATGGTCCGGCCCGCTCCTGACGGGTCGACAGGCTGCCAGCCCCCAGCGCGCCCTGCTCCTCGACCGAAGCCAGCACCCGACGAATCGTGTCTTGCTGTTCATGACCAAAGCGCGCCAATTGCTGATAAATGTCTTCGCCACGGCTCGCGCGCTGCATGCGCCAGCGCATCAACGGGTACATCGACAGAGGCAGCAACGAAGCTTCATGCCCCCAATACTCGAACAACGTACGACGGCGACCCTGACTCCAGGCAGCCTGATCGAGCAAATCGGATGAGTAATTGCCGAGGCGGGAAAACAGCGGAAGGTAGTGCGAACGCACCAACGCATTGACTGAATCGATCTGCAAGATGCCCAGCCGTTCGATCAGGCGATTGAGCGCAACAGCCTTGATCGTCGCTGGCGACTGGCGCCCGTTGAACCCTTGGGCGGCCAGCGCCAGACGCCGAGCCTGTTTGAGGGTAAAGGACAATGTTGCGGGCATGGGCATCTCCTTGTCTGCTCGCAACCTACCTCACCGGTAAGGGGTTTGTGTAGCGTGGCTCCCATCATTTATGCATCGGGTCATTCCAGAACGGCTTGATCGACTCGCTCTCCACATCCGCACGACTCATGCCGATGTCCTTGAGTGCCTCGTCGCTCAGGCTCGCCAGCAATTCGCGCTCGCGATGCAGTTCGTACCAGCGGCTGACCTTGTGCAGTAGATCGGAGATCAGGTGAACCGAATGGTGTTCCGTGCCTTGAAACTCATGTTGACCTTTCATCTTGTTGCCCTCCGTTTGGATGGCTCCAGTCTCGCGCCGGGTCTAAGATCAATCCAACGAATGTTTCTGATGTCACATATCTCGGAGATTGATGAATGTCGGCCTACCCGAGTATCGATACCGACGTATTGCGCACCTTCGTCGCGATTGCCGACCAGGGTGGTTTTACCCGTGCCGGTGAACTGGTCAATCGCACCCAGTCGGCGGTGAGCATGCAGATGAAGCGGCTGGAAGAGGATGTGCTGCAACGCCAGTTGTTCCAGCGTGACGGGCGGCAAGTGCGCCTGACCGCCGAAGGTCAGGTGCTGCTCGGTTATGCGCGGCGCATCCTCAAGCTGCACAGCGAGGTGTTCAATACGCTGCGCGAGCCGGACATGGTCGGCATGGTGCGCATCGGTACGCCGGACGATTATGTGATGCGTTTCCTGCCGGGGATTTTGCGGCAGTTTGCCCAGTCCTATCCGCTGATCCAGATCGAAGTGCACTGCGAATCCTCGAAACAACTGCTGATGCGGCAGGACCTCGACCTGTCCATCGTTACCCGCGAGCCGGGCAATGAAATCGGTCAGTTGTTGCGCAAGGAGCGTTTTGTCTGGGCCGAGGCGCAGTGCTACAGCGCCCACGAACAGACGCCGTTGCCTCTGGCGATGTTCAACAGCGATTGTTTCTGCCGCTTGTGGGCCTGCAATGCACTCGATGCCCAGGGTCGCGATTACCGCGTGGCGTACAACAGCGACAGCCTGTCGGCGATCATGGCAGTAGTCAGTGCTGGCCTCGCAGTCACAGCGCAACTGGAAAGCCTGATCACCCCGGACATGCGCATTCTCGGTAAAGCCGAGGATCTGCCGATATTGCCAGAAGCCAGCATCATGCTGGTGCGCAACCTGCACCACCCGTCACCGATTACCGAGTGCCTGGCCGAGCACATCATCGAAGGCTTCAAACTTTAAACGCGAGCATCACCGCGCAAAACACCAGGAAGCCACAGAACAGCCCGCGCAGCAGTCGCTCCGGCAGCGCGTGGGCGATTTTCACGCCCCAACTGATGCTCATCAGGCCTCCAATCGCCAAGGGCACGCCAATCAGCCAGTCGACCTGGTGGTGCACGGCGTACGTCACCAGCGTGACGCCCGTGCTGGGCAGCGCCAATGCCAGCGACAGCCCCTGCGCCACCACCTGACTGGTGCCGAACACACCGGTCAGTACCGGCGTCGCCACCACCGCCCCGCCCACACCAAACAATCCGCCCATCACACCGGATGCAGCGCCCAGCACACCCAGCCATGGCCACGAATAGTTCATCTGCGAAGCGCCGGGCGCACTGGCGGTGAACATTCGCAGCAGGTTGTAGACCGATAGCGCCACCAGGAACGCAACGAAACCGATCCGCATGGTTTGCGCATCGATGCCCACCGCCCAGATCGACCCCAGCCAGGCAAAGCAGAATCCCATGCTCGCCAACGGCAAAGCGTGGCGCAGTTCAATGCGGTTGCGCTGGTGATAGCGCCACAACGCGAGCATCACGTTCGGCACCACCATCACCAGCGCTGTGCCTTGGGCGATCTGCTGATCGAGGCCGAACAGTACGCCCAGCAGCGGTATGGCGATCAACCCGCCGCCAATGCCGAACAATCCACCCAGCGTGCCCAGGGCTGCGCCAAAAACCAGATACATCAAAAACTCAATCACAGGCGATTTTCCCTTTGCATCACGCCGTTCATCCTACGCAGTTGATTCTGCTGCGCAAACATCAAGTAACACCTCGGCTTTGCGGGACTCGCATCAACGCTGGGCCAGAATTATCTGGCGCATTAAAGATTTGGCCGCTAGATTCCAAGGATCACTGAACAAGGCTTTGACATGACCACCGAGCGCATCACACCGGATAACTGCGACCACCTGTTGCTGGACAACCAGGTCTGCTTCGCCCTGCATTCCACGTCGCTGATGATGACCAAGGTCTATAAACCGCTGCTGCAAGCACTGGGCCTGACCTATCCGCAGTACTTGGCAATGATGGTGCTGTGGGAACGGGACGGTTTGACCGTGAGCGAAATCAGCTCGCGCCTGCTGACCGATCCAGGCTCACTCACGCCACTGCTCAAACGCCTGGAAGCTGAAGGCTTGCTCAGCCGCACACGCAGCCGGGAAGATGAACGGGTGGTGATTGTTGAACTCACGGAAAAAGGTCGTGCGTTGCGGGACAAGGCTCGTGATATTCCCCAATGCATCCTCGGCGCCAGTGGCCTGACCCTGGAGCGATTGCAGCAGCTGCAAGCCGAGCTGCAAGAGCTGCGCAGCCACCTGCAAGACAGCCTGTAATCTTCCAGCCAACAAAAATCCCCTGTAGGAGCGAGCTTGCTCGCGATAGCGGTATTTCAGTCAATATCATTGCTGAATGAGCGGACGCTGTCGCGAGCAAGCTCACTCCTACATTTGTAGAGTCACGTCTCCCCCGAACAATCTCATCTACTCCCCCAGCCGTTCGTCCGTCTCTCTCTAAATCTTTGAATATTTATCTTGCGCACAAAACATTAGCAAGATACATTTATTTCGCACTTACTTAGCGCGCAAACATTTAGCGCAAACAACCCAAACCAAAACGAGGCTTCCACCATGCAAACTCTCTACACCGCCATCGCAACTTCCACCGGTGGCCGCGACGGTCGTGCGGTTTCCAGCGACAACATCCTCGACGTCAAACTCGCCACGCCGAAAGAGCTCGGTGGTGCCGGTGGCGCTGCCACCAACCCTGAGCAACTGTTCGCTGCCGGTTACTCCGCCTGCTTCATCGGCGCGTTGAAGTTTGTCGCCAGCCAGACCAAACGCACTATCCCCAACGACGCTTCGATTACCGCCCATGTCGGCATCGGTCAGATCCCTGGCGGTTTCGGCCTGGACATTGACCTGCACATCAGCCTGCCGGGCCTTGAACAAGCCGATGCACAAGCACTGGTCGATGCGGCTCATCAGGTTTGCCCGTACTCCAACGCCACCCGGGGCAACGTCGATGTGCGCCTGCACGTCACCGTCTGATCCCGCAGGTTTTATCGCTGGTGCTGAAATTCAGGCACAAAAAAGCCCGACTCAAAGGTCGGGCTTTTTCATTCCTGAAGCGGTGCTTATTTAGCACGGCCTTTGTAGGAACCGCCTTCGCGGGTATCGATCTCGATCATGTCGCCGATTTCGATGAAGTCAGCAACCGACAGCTCGGTACCGTTCTTCAGTTTGGCAGGCTTCATTACCTTGCCGGAAGTGTCGCCGCGAGCGGAACCTTCGGTGTAGTCAACCTGACGCACGATGGTGGTCGGCAGTTCTACGGAAACCAGACGGTCTTCGAAGAAGACGGCTTCGCAAACGTCGGTCATGCCTTCTTCAACGAATGGCAGAACGCTTTCGATGTCTTCGGCGTTCAGCTCATACATGGTGTAGTCGGAGGTGTCCATGAACGTGTAGGTGTCGCCGCTGATGAAGGACAGGGTCGCTTCTTTGCGGTCGAGGATCACGTCGTCCAGTTTGTCGTCGGCGCTGTAAACGATCTCGGTCTTGTAACCGGTCAGCAGGTTTTTCAGCTTGGTCTTCATGATCGCGCTGTTACGACCCGACTTGGTGAATTCAGCTTTCTGAACCAGCCAAGGATCGTTTTCGAGACGGATCACGGTACCGGGTTTCAGTTCTTTACCAGTTTTCATTGCGAATATCCGAATTTGGATGGGATTTACAAAAATCTAGGCCGCATATCATATCCAATTTCCATAAAACTGTACCAGCGCCGTGGCAAGATCGGCCTGCAAGGCCTGTTCCAGACACCACGTCTCGGCGTGTTTTTCCAGCTCTGGCCAGTGTTTACGTGTGGATTGCCAGTGGTCGGTCATTTTCTCACCGGCGTTCCACGCCCGCCAGAGACCGCTGATCGCCTCCCGTGCCGGCGCCGACAAGCCCTTCGTGTACAGTTCAAGAAAGGCTTCGAGCTTATCCAGGTGAATGTCTTCCTCCTGCTGATAGATATGCCACAGCAGCGGGCGCCCTGCCCATTGGGCGCGGACAAAGGAATCTTCGCCGCGCACGGCATTGAAATCGCAACTCCAGAGCAACCGGTCATATTGGTCCTGCCGGACGAAGCGCAGCACCTGCACGGTCACGGCATCACGCACATGCAGGTCACCCGCCGCCAGCTCATCGACTCCGAGCCAGCGCGCGACATCGCCGAGTATTCGTCCCTCGGGCACCAACAGATGTGTGTGCGTCGAATCGGCGGCCATTGAATCGAGCCAACTGGCCAGCCCGGTATTTTCGTAAGCAAACAATGAGATCAACTGCGCGCCAGGTGCGCGATCGATCCCCAATCCCTGCAGGAATTCTCGCTGGGCTTCGGGGCTTTGCTGAAACTGCCGACGTTGCTCAAGCAAATCGCGCTCACGCAACAACCCACCCGTCCCCTTCTGGAAGCCCGGGAAGAAAAAGAATTTCTGCACGTGCCTGAACTTCACCGATGGCAAACCATGGCAGCCAATCACCCAATCCTCGGCGCTCAGGTAATCGAGGTTCATCCACAACGGCGGTTTTTCCCGCTCGGCCATGGCTTCCATGTAAGCACTGGGCAACTGACAAGCGAAGGCGGCGATCACCACGTCTGCGGCTTCGGTCGGCTGCCACGCGGCCGGCCACTGACGGACCTCGACATGTTCCTGCCACTGCTGCACGGCGTGGATGTCGATCGCCGGGCACAGACGCTCGAACGCACGCAGATCATCGACCCATAAACGCACCGCCAAACCGTGTTCGGCCACCAGTTGACGGGCCAGCCGCCAGGTCACGCCGATGTCGCCAAAGTTGTCGACCACGGTACAAAAAATATCCCAGCGGGTTTTCATTTCAGGCATTCCAGGTTCCCGTTGGCAAAGGTGCCGATTGTCCGCATAAATTACCCCGCGCAGAAGAGCCGACGGCGATTAATCTTCATGCGACAATCGCCATTCGCCCGCGACTATTCGCCAGGAGGCCGCCATGCCCTATCGTCCCACTCCGCGCCGATCCTTCCCGATTCGACTCAGTGCTTTGTACCTGACCGGCAGTATCGCGCTCGGCATGTGGCTGGGGTTCATTGCCATTGCGCTGACCTGTTGGCTCGCTTCGCGTCTGTTCAGCGAGCAATTGGCACCGGTCGCAGCCGCAGTGGAGCATTTGGCCAACCCACCGGCAGCCACGCAACCGGGCCCGGACATCGCGCCCCAGAGCCCTCTGTTCGAGCAATACGAAGAGAACCTGCGCAAGAACGAACAAGCGCAACGGCTCGATCAGGCACGCAGCAGCAGTCGCAACCTGGCCAATCCGACCTGTCAGTTCTGGCTGCAACAGGATCGAACCATCCCCAGCGAAAAAAGCCGCGCCAACGTCCTGCAATTCTGCGATTGATCATGAATAAACACACGGTTCACCAACTGATTCTCGACAAGCTGCGCATCGATCTCGACATCGCCGAACGTGCCGCGCAAACCGCTTACGAAACCGCGACCCACGAAGAAAACATCGCCGAGAACAAGTACGACACACTGGGGCTGGAGGCGTCCTATCTGGCTGCCGGACAGGCCAAGCGTGTGGAGGAAATTCGCCACTCGCTGACGCTTTGCCAGAACCTGAACTTGCGTGCGTATGACGAGCAGCGCGGTATCGAGGTCGGCGCCCTGCTCGGTCTGGAAGACGAAAAAGGTCGCGAGCAATGGCTGTTTCTGGCGCCGGATGCGGCGGGCCTGAAAGTTGATCTGGTGGGACAGTTGATTACCGTCATCACCCCGCGCTCGCCGTTGGGCAAAAGCCTGTTGGGCAAATTCGAGGGCGATGAGGTGGAGATTCTGGTGGCGGGCGCTCGGCAACAGTTTGCTGTCACCGAGGTCGTCTGACCGGCATTAGTGAACGGGCAGTTCAACACCGTCGAACAGTTCTTCGAGTTCCTGCTTGTTGTGGCAAGCAATGGCTTTGGCCATGACTTCGCGCGTCAGGTGTGGGGCGAACTTCTCGATGAAGTCGCACATGAACCCACGCAGGAAAGTGCCGCGACGGAAACCGATCTTGGTCACGCTGGATTCGAACAGTTCGCTGGCATCGAGCACCACCAGGTCGCTGTCGAGTTTGGTATCGACGGCCATTTTCGCCACGATGCCTACGCCCAGACCGAGGCGAACATAAGTTTTGATGACGTCAGCGTCGGCGGCGGTGAACACCACTTTCGGCGTCAGGCCACGGTGACTGAAGGCTTCGTCGAGTTTTGAACGACCGGTAAAACCGAACACGTAAGTCACGATCGGGTATTCAGCCAACGCTTCGAGGGTCAACTTCGACAGTTTGGTCAGCGGATGCCCTTGTGGCACGACCACGCAACGGTTCCAGCGATAGCACGGCATCATCACCAGATCACCGAACAGCTCAAGCGCTTCGGTGGCGATGGCGAAATCCACGGTGCCGTCAGCGGCCATTTCGGCGATCTGCATCGGCGAACCCTGGTGCATGTGCAAAGCCACATCCGGGTATTGCTTGATGAAATTGCTGATCACCGGCGGCAATGCATAACGCGCCTGGGTGTGGGTGGTGGCGATCGACAGGGTGCCTTTCTTCTCGTTGGAGAATTCCTGGGCGATCTGCTTGATGCTTTCAACCTTGCGCAGAATCTCGCCAGCGGTGGTGATGATGCGCTCGCCGGCAGGGGTGACGCGGGTCAGGTGTTTGCCGCTGCGGGCGAAGACCTCAACGCCCAGCTCGTCTTCCAACAGGCGGATCTGTTTACTGATGCCGGGTTGAGAGGTGTACAGGCTTTGGGCCGTAGCGGAAACGTTGAGGTCGTGGTGCGCCACTTCCCAGATGTAGCGCAATTGTTGGAGCTTCATATGAATCCCTCAAAGCAGGTAGACGCCACGGGCATCAGCGACGATATATAACTATATTAATGGCTCGAAGAATAAATCTAGAACTTTTTTATCAAATTGCCATTATTCGTGTTCTAGCGATCCTCCTGGCGACGACGTTGCACCAGTGGCACCAGATAAACGGGCACTTTGGCCAGTTGCAGCACGCGCGCAGCGGTCCGCCCCAAGGGTGTTTCCGCTCCCGCACCATGGCTGTGACTGCCTAAGATCAACAAATCCACAGAGAGTTTCTGCGCCTGGTCCAGAATCACCTGCGACGGATCGCCCTGCAGCACCCGCACTGCCTGGATCCGCTCCAGGTCATGTTCGTTCTCCTCGCCCAACTCTTCGCGAAAACTGTCCAGCACCCGCTGTTCAATATTGGCAATCACCGTGTTCAGCCCCTGGCTGTGAAACTCGTTCAGCGCTTGCTCGTCGAGGTAACTTTGCAGCACCGATTCGGCAAACAGCCCCATGGGTTCAACGGCGTGCACCACGTACAAGTCGGCATTGAAGGTTCGGGCCAACTCCAGGGCATGCTGCATCACCACGGGGGCGTACAGACCGAGGTCAGTGGCATACAGCATCGAACGAATCATATGACCTCCTCGAATGCCAACATGGCGGAGATTTGATTCAGCTTAGCAGTGCCTTGCCGACCGCGGCGCCCGGCGTAACGCGTTGAACGGCAGGCTTAAACCTTTTGCTCGTTGCTTATACCGTGGGGCACGTGGCCGGTGGCGACGACTTCACGGGCCAACTCGCAATGCCCGGCCTGATCGTCGAAAAATACGTCGGCGGCGAAGGCTTCGAGAAACGCCGATTTGGTCAGGCCACCGAGGAACAGCGACTCGTCCAGGCGAATGTCCCACTCGCGCAAGGTGCGAATCACCCGCTCATGGGCCGGTGCCGAGCGCGCCGTCACCAGCGCAGTGCGGATCGGGCAGGCGTCATCCGGGAACTCGCGCTGCAACAGATTGAGGGCGGCGAGGAAGCCTTTGAACGGCCCGCCGCGCAACGGCTCGCGGGCGGATTCACGCTCACTGGCCTGGAACGCCTCCAGACCTCCAGACTGGTAGATACGCTCCGACTCATCGGAAAACAGCACCGCGTCACCGTCGAAAGCGATGCGCAATTCGTCACTGGCCGCACGACTGGCACCGCCCGACAAAATGGTCGCCGCCGCGAAACCTTCGTCCAGCGCACTGCGCACGTCTTCGGCATGGGTCGAGAGAAACAGATCGCAGCCAAAGGCCTTGAGATACGGATACGGACTGCGACCACCGACAAATGCCGCGCGGGAAATCGCCAGCCCGTAGTGATCGATCGAGTTGAACACCCGCAATCCGGTGTCGGCGCTGTTGCGCGACACCAGGATCACTTCGACCCGGGCGCGGCCCAGGTGAGTGTTGAGGTTCAGAAGTTTTTGCACCAACGGGAAGGCATCGCCGGGTTCGAGGATTTCGTCCTCGTGCTCGATCTGATACTGCCGGTAGGCTTCAACACCACTCGACAGGTAAACCTTGTGGCTTTCGCTCAGGTCGAACAGCGCCCGCGAAGAAATCGCCAGCACCAGCTTGTCGTCGATAGTCTTTGCCATGCCCTTCCCCCTCAGGTCGATCGACTCAAGTATTTCGTCGATCAATAAAACTCAAGCTGCGATACAAGGCTTCGATACGAGGCATCTCACATCCGGCCGCCTTGGCTGCCGCCAGTGGCCGGGCATAAATCGCCTCCAGCTCAAGCGGTCGCTTGTGCAGGAAATCGTGGTACATGCTCGGCCAGTAGTCGGGCATTTTTTCGGTCACCATGAACAGATGTTCGGCATAACCCGCCGGCACGTCGTGACCACAAGCGGTTGCGCCCCGAACCACTTCGGCCATCAGCGCCTTGATCAGTTCGCGACTGTCGCTGTCGGCCATCAGCGGCGTGGTGCTGGCCCCGAGCAACACCGAGAGCCCGTTGTACGGAATATTCCAGACCAGTTTTTGCCAGCGCGCCTGATGCAGGTTCGCCATGGCCTGGGAATCGATGCCGGCGGCGAGGAACAGCCCGACACCTTCCTCGACAATGACCCTGCGCGCCGATTCATCAGCGGGACCGCTGTGGTAGCCAACATGCACCGCGCCGAGCGCCTGATGGATGATCACACCCGGCCCCTCGCGATGGACGCAGATATAGCAAAGCCCGCCGAGCACATGCAGCGAATCCGGGAGCAACTCGCGCAGGCTGTCTTCAACATCCAGGCCATTTTGCAGCAGCAGCACCTTGGCACCCGGTGCGGCGGCCTGGAGGATGGCCGGTGCCAGATCGGCATTGCTGGTGGTTTTCGCGCCGACCAGCAACCAGTCGCAGGGCGGCATGTCTTCGGCGCACGAATACGCTTGCACCGGGTTCAACGTCAGCGCGCCATAGGGCGCGCTATCGACTCGCAGACCGCGCTCGGTCACTGCGGAAAATTCGCTTCGCAGCAAGAAATGTACATCGAAGCCGGCACGCGCCAGCATCACTCCATAGAAACCGCCGATTGCGCCGGTCCCGATAATGCCGATTCTCGGCTTGGCCACTGCCCCGCTCATGGCAACTCCTCTGCTGTACGACTCAGCGCCTGCGCCACGGCAGCATTAAGCTCCGAGCGGGTCAGACGCGATGTCAATGGTCCATGGAATTCACCGTCGCGCACGACAAACAGCGCCGGCAAATGAAAAACCGAATATCGCTCGACCACCCCGCCGTTGGTCCCGGCATCGATCCAGCACAGTCGATCGACGGCCAGATCAAGTCCAGGCAACTGCTCACGGGCAAACCGGCAACTGGCACAGCCAACGCTGGTGAAAATAACCAGCGACACACCACTCATCGCCAGCAGCCGTTGGTCGGCGTCGAAATCGGTGAGGTCCAATTCGACCACTATACTGGGTGGAACAATGTCAGATGGCCGACACATGGAGTCTGTGTTCATGGGACGTTTTATTCCTCACCCTGACGATGTGCCCGTCGAATTAACGTTGCTCAAACCCGAGTGTATTTCGCGGCAACAACTGCACACTACCAGTCTGGGGGGCATGGCTTGCAATTACCATCGGGCCTGGCGCTATGGTACGGCGGTTGAAGTGCGCATGCCGACCCTGAACCCCGACATGCGTTTTCTGGGCTACGTCGCCTGGTGCCTGCGGCGCAAACGCGGGTATCTGGTGGGCATTGCCTTCGTCGACGAGCAGACACTGTTCAGCGCCCGGATGGGCGAGCAGGTCTGCCAGATCGATCGCTACTGCCGCCTGCATGACGCCCACGACGATTTGCAGGATATTCAGGCCCTGGCCCTGGAATGGGTCCAGGAGCATGCCAACGAGTTCTCTCATGAGTCGGTGCGCAAGGCGTTTGCGCAGCCTGTGCTGGATTAAAGCGGTGTCTGCCCATTGTCGAGGCACGGTGTAACGCGCTAAGGTTCGGGTCCCCGACGCGCTTAATTTGCTGTGCTCCGCCGCGCGGGTTCGCTGGCGGCCGGCACCCGTGACCTGACGAGTAAACGATGGCTGATTTACCGATCAACGACCTTAACGTCGCCTCCAACGAGACGCTGATCACTCCCGATCAGCTCAAGCGCGATATTCCCCTGAGCGATGCTGCCCTGCGCACCGTCACCAAGGGCCGCGAAGTCATTCGCAACATTCTGGATGGCACCGACCATCGCCTGTTCGTCGTCATCGGGCCTTGCTCGATCCACGACATCAAGGCTGCCCACGAATACGCCGACCGCTTGAAAGCCCTCGCGGCCGAAGTGTCCGATACCCTGTATCTGGTCATGCGCGTGTATTTCGAGAAGCCGCGTACCACCGTCGGCTGGAAAGGCTTGATCAACGACCCGTACCTGGACGACTCGTTCAAGATTCAGGACGGTCTGCACATCGGTCGCCAGTTGCTGCTGGACCTGGCTGAAAAAGGCCTGCCGACCGCCACCGAAGCCCTCGACCCGATCTCCCCGCAATACTTGCAGGACCTGATCAGTTGGTCGGCCATCGGCGCGCGCACCACCGAATCCCAGACCCACCGTGAAATGGCTTCCGGCCTGTCCTCGGCAGTCGGCTTCAAGAACGGCACCGACGGTGGCCTGACAGTGGCGATCAACGCCCTGCAATCGGTTTCCAGCCCGCACCGCTTCCTGGGCATCAACCAGGAAGGTGGCGTGTCCATCGTGACCACCAAGGGCAATGCCTACGGCCACGTGGTACTGCGCGGTGGCAACGGCAAGCCGAACTACGACTCGGTCAGCGTCGCACTCTGCGAACAAGCGCTGAACAAAGCGAAGATCAAGCCGAACATCATGGTCGACTGCAGCCACGCCAACTCCAACAAGGACCCGGCCCTGCAACCGCTGGTGATGGAGAACGTCGCCAACCAGATCCTCGAAGGCAACCAGTCGATCATCGGCCTGATGGTCGAGAGCCACCTGAACTGGGGCTGCCAGGCGATCCCGAAAGACCTCGCCGACCTGCAATACGGCGTGTCGATCACCGACGCCTGCATTGACTGGACCGCGACTGAAAACACCTTGCGCAGCATGCACGCCAAGCTCAAGGATGTGTTGCCCAAACGCGATCGCAGCTGATCGCTGTTTGCAGCAGACAAAAAAACGCCGGGCTGAACCCGGCGTTTTTTTATGCGTTCGTTTTGTTGACGGTCACTGACTCAGCTTGGCCGCGTGGCGCTGGTGACGCTCCATGTAGCGCTCGACATAGGAGCACGAAGGGATGACGGTGTAGCCCATCTCCTCGGCGTACTCCAGCGCCTTCTCGGTCAACGCGGCTGCAATACCGCGTCCGCGCAATGCGTTGGGCACGAAGGTGCGATAGATGTCCAGGGTCTGTTTCCCCAGATCCATATAGGTCAGATACGCACGATGACCGTCCACATTGGTCTCGAACTGATGACCAGCCTGGTCATGGTGGATGGACAACGCCTCGCTCATCACTACTCCTCGCGGGTCTGAAATTCTGACCCCTACCTTACCGATGTTTTTCCGGCGAAGGAACATCTACGCCACCCCGTGCCTGAATGGACACCGAGAAGAACTGCACCGATCTCGCGCTACCGAGCACGTACAAATAGTAGGCACCATTGCCCGAAATGCTCAAGGTACGCTCGTCATTACGCGGATTGCCAGGGTGCGGCTCCGGGTCACGCAGGAAAGGCCCGCCCCAGGATTTCCAAGGTCGAAGGCCTGAACATTGCCGGATGTTGAGACTTAAGACGAGCGCCGGTTGTTAAAGTCACCTGAACATGGAGAAAGATATGAGAAGCGCCGCACAGATCCCGCGCGAAAGTGTAGACGAATCCATATAGGCAGACTTTAGCCAAGACTGAAAAAAAGAGCGTGGGAATGAGGAACTTTTACCCGGCAGCTCGCTCAGGGTCGGGGCTTGTAGCTGAGTGTTTTTTAAACAACGCAGTTAAAAGTTGCTCGAAAAAGAATCAACGCCTACAATTTTTTAGGCTTCTTGCTTCACGTCAGTTTTACTTAGTACAAGTAATGGGTAGTATGTACGCCGGCTCTTTCCTCACTCTGAGGAGACAGCTACTTAATAGAAAGTCCTTGAAGGGGAACACGATGAACAACGTTCTGAAATTCTCTGCTCTGGCTCTGGCCGCAGTTCTGGCTACCGGTTGCAGCAGCACATCGAAAGAAACCGAAGCACGTCTGACCGCTACTGAAGACGCAGCTGCTCGCTCCCAGGCTCGTGCAGACGAAGCTTACCGTAAAGCTGATGAAGCTCTGGCTGCTGCTCAAAAAGCACAACAGACTGCTGACGAAGCTAACGAGCGTGCTCTGCGCATGCTGGAAAAAGCTAGCCGTAAGTAATAATCCCTCGGGATTGTTATCAAGCCGACCCATTTTTTGGGTCGGCTTTTTTATTGCCCGCCGTTTACCGCAGGCAATAAAAAACCCGCTGACGCGGTCTGCGTCAGCGGGTTTCTTTCAAGCCTTACTGCAGCGGATCGAGGGGTGCGCTCGACATCATCGGAGCAGCCGTGTTGTTCGGCACGCCGATTTCCACCGGCAGGCCGTCTTCGGCAGCCACAACATCACGCACCACATCCCAGTTCATGCGCAGGTTGTTGGTGATGTCTTCACGCTTGAGCATCGCGTTGATGACAGCGGTGTGCTTGTCGACCACCGACGGGTTGCCCTTGTCGTCCAGCGGCGTGTGCGCTTCCAGATAAACCTTGCCACCGCTCACGCCGAACTTGTACGAGTCGTTGATGATCCGCACCGACGTACCGACCGGCACCATGCCCGCCATTTGCAGCACATTGTTGTTGAACATGCGGAAGCAGCCATGACTGGTACGCATGCCGATGCCGAACTTCTTGTTGGAACCGTGAATCAGGTAGCCCGGGGTCCCCAGAGTGAACTTGAACGGTCCCAGCGGGTTGTCTGGACCTGCCGGCACTACGTTCGGCAGCGGGTCACCGTCGGCAGCGTGCTCGGCCTTGATTGACGCCGGAGGCGTCCAGGTCGGGTTCGGCGTCTTAGCGGTGATGCTGGTGTGAGCAATCGGCGACCCCCAGCCTTCACGACCGATACCCAGCGGGAACGTGTACACCACGTTCTTGCCTTTCGGGAAGTAGTAGAGGCGGTATTCGGCGAGGTTGATCACGATGCCTTCACGGGGGCCCGGCGGCAGGATGAAACGCGTCGGCAGAATGATTTCGGTGCCAGCACCGGGCAGCCATGGGTCGACACCCGGGTTGGCCGCGACCATTTCCGTGTAGCCCAGGTCGTAGGTGGTACCAAGGTCAGCGAAGGTATCTTCGTATTTGGCCTTGACCACTTGCACCTGGCCGACGATGTCTTCACCAGGCGGTGGTAGAGGCAGCTCCAAGGCTGCGACAGGACCGGCCACAAACAGGGCGGCAAGGGTCAGGCAGCGGGTGACGGCAGGAAAGCGCGGCAACATCCGGAAAATCCTTCGCATTGATCAACAGAGGGTATAAGAGCGCGATTGTACACCGCTGTCTGTTTTTCGGGGAGATCGCCCGATTTCAGGTGATGGTTCCGCCCTTACGAGGGGGCGAGTGCGTCCGAGCCTACCGACCGGCCAGGTTCCGATGCGTGCGTATTTCCCTGTAGGAGCTGTCGAGTGCAACGAGGCTGCGATCTTTTGACCCTGCTTTTTACAGGCAAGATCAAAAGATCGCAGCCTTCGGCAGCTCCTACGGAGTGATACATCCGCGAATTCAGGTCGGCTGTCAGGCCGCCATCGCTGGCAAGCCAGCTCCTATGTATGGACTCGCCCCCACTGTCTACCTGCTTTTTAAACACTGCTACCCGGTTGCATCTATGTATAAGGCCTATTCGAGGAAGCCATCTTTGGCTTCTGGCCAACATTGGTTGAGCTCAC
>NZ_FYDY01000059.1:0-2802 GCF_900187435.1 Pseudomonas sp. Irchel s3b5 | reverse complement strand
AAATCGTCTGGTCGGCGCAGTACAGCGCCTACGGCAAAGTCAGCCAACTGACTCATGGCGGCGGCGAGCAACTGGAACAACCGCTGCGTTTTCAGGGGCAGTACTTCGACGCGGAAAGCGGCCTGCATTACAACCGGCATCGGTATTACCACCCGGACATCGGGCGTTATCTGACGCCGGATCCGCTGAAGCTGGCGGGTGGGTTGAATTCGTATCAGTACACGCGGAACCCGACGGGGTGGGTGGATCCGTTGGGGTTGAGCGGGAACTGTCCGGGGGCGAGTAAGCCGGGATGTTCGGTGCCGGATGAGCTGGGTGGGGCTAAGGTTGATGAAGGGGGGGGCGCGCAGCCGAAACCAAAAGCCCGTCCCCAAGATTTTGGTAGTGAAGAGAAACTTATTGGTCATTATAAAAAACACGGAGCTGAGTTCAGTGCTATGAGCAAAGAAGAGTATTTGTTGATAGCTCGTGACGTAGTAAATCAGGGCGCACGTGTGGAATATCAGTACAAAGGGGAGGTACGATTCGGGTATTTGCAGCTCATGGGAAATAATAGAAGGGGAGAGTCGAAATTTGCATTTGTTGGAACTAATAGCACCCAAGAGATTACGACGTTGCATACGAAAAGCGGGAAAGAGACCTGGAGAACATTGAATGGAGATGTGCGCGATAAAGTAGTGAGGCCGAAAAATGACTAGGAGGTATGTAGCGCTTGTGGTTTCGATTGACGAAATCGTCGAAGAAGAAGTCGTTCTCCTTATTGAAGACGTTGAGGTAAAGTGTTTTCTGAACTACTGCCCATCAAAAATTGAAGTGGGAAAGCAATACGAAGTCGAGTTGGAAATGGTGCTTCCGGACGAGGGCTTTGTTGTCGCAGCGGAGAAGCAAAAGCACACACTTGAAATGATCGGTGAAGGATTTTCATGCGTTCTATTTGGCTACTTGGACGGTAGTGTTTTTCGTTCGTTTGTTGACTTCGAGGATCAAGAAATTCACTTCGAGTATCCAGAACTAAATGAGCAGTACGTAAAAATTGCGGTGGATAGAATTGATGTGTCGTTCTGACGGATGTACGAAATTTCCGGGCAAGGTCTTCGGGAGATTCCTTGTGGGATGATATGAGTGGTAGGGCTAAACAGGTAGGCTATGTCAATTTTACGGACATGAGCGGTAAAAGTATTTTGAATAGCCATGGCGTGCCAATTAAAACCAGGCAATATAAATTTCACCCGAGGTGACGGGCTTGTCCTTATATTGCAGGATCATACTGCGGGCCATAAATTTTGTGCGAAAAATAATGAGGGTGATCAGGGGGCTCACTTCAATGTTCGGCCAGTTGGTGATGTTAGACACGGCAAGGTTAAGGGCACAAAGGAGCACTACCCATTTGGGAGGTAAGTGGTGAAATACTGGAATGATTTCGAAGGTAGTACTTTTTAATATGGTGTTTGGCGGGTTGATTGAGGTCGGTGAAATAAAATTGGTTTCAATGGTCATGGATAATGTTGGGTCAACGGTGACTTTGTCATTTAATATAAAAGAATTACCCGACAAACCCCCTCTAAAGTGGAGGTCAATAGAGTATAATGCTTGCCGTATTGGATTTGCGTGCGATGAGGTGAGTGAAATAAATGTGAAAAACCTCCCGGCAACTTCACTGATGAAAGTGAACATTGAACGGTATGATTCTCGGTTTCGAATATCGGTAGTGGCGGGAAATTCATCGATAGATTTTACTGCCGCTTACTTGAGGCTTGGTGATCCATCTGTTTACTTTGCTGATCATGTTTTTTGATATTTAAGGTGTTCTAGTTGTTGGTGCGTAGTTTGTTGCGAAACCCTACAGTTAATAAGCTGATATGGCTTGTGAGGTCTATTGTTTGATATGTTGACTTTGGGGTGATAGATGATTGATTTGACGTTTATCACTGGGGCAATTTTTTATGGTGAACTGTCTTTATTGAGAAGTGGCGGTTTGTTAGTATGTGTTGATTTTGAAAGAGGATGTGTTGCAAGCTGCGTATTTGTCATCAGTGCATGCTAGATGTCAGTGGGAATCCTTCCTCTGGTGTGGGTGGGGTTTTCAGATAAGGTTAATTAAGAACTATGATTGGGGCATTTAAAAGGCTGCCGTAATTGCACTGCTCATTTAGGAGTGAATTACTGCGCATAATAAAATTAATAGATTTTTAACTGGGTGCGGTGAATATTATAAGATGGTTAGGAAGTATGTGGCGCTTTTGCTGTCGGTTCACGAGTTCGTCGAAGAGGAAGTCGTTTTGCTCATTGGAAACGTCGTAGCCAAATGCTTTCTGAGTTACAGCCCATCAAAAATAGAGGTAGGAAAGCAATACGAAGTCGAATTCGAAATGATGCTTCCGGTCAAGACTCTTGTCATCCTTGCTGAAGAGACAAAGCTGGCAGTTGAAATGATTGGTGGCGGGTTTTCGTGTGTTCTTTTCGGGTATTTGGATGGTGGCCTCTTTCGCTCGTTTGTTGATTTCGACGATCAAGATATCCACTACGATTATCCAGAATTCAATGAACAATACGTAAGGATTACAGTGGAAAGAGTTAATGTGATTTTTGATTGATGTCTGATATTTCTGGGTAAGATGTTCGGAAGGCTCTTTCAAAACGTGCCGGTCTCTATGAAAACTGCATATGCGAACTTTGGTAAGCGCTCCATGAAGCCCACATTCCAAGCCGAAATCTGATACCCGATGCTGTACTCCCAATTTCTTTCCGGAGCCAGCCCGTCATGATGCGACCCGACGCCAAAGTCGAAAAAGTGTATCTCTA
>NZ_FYDY01000046.1:0-30186 GCF_900187435.1 Pseudomonas sp. Irchel s3b5 | reverse complement strand
CCAAGCTCAGCACTGAGGGCTCGCTCGATCAAAGCCTTCTTGAACGCCGCAGAGGCGTCCTCAATGGCTTCAGCGGTCATCGGTCCATCGGTGAATTGCTCGAGCAGCTCTTTCGGGATTTTCGGTAGTTCTCGCAACGCGGGTTTCTTTTTGGTTGGCATACATGCACCTCTTACTCATGTTATGCCCGAACACAAAATTTCTGACACCCCCGCATAATCTGTGGGAGCGAGCCCGCTCGCGAATTCGTCAGTCCAAACAACACGTGCATCAGCCCATCCACTGATAGTCAGATAGACCCTACAGAACAATCACTACCCCAAGAAAAACAATAAACCTGCTCCACGTAACAACTGAGGCTGGTGCGGAGTCATCCTTTCATGCGTCAAATGCCCTCGCTCAACATGCTGCGAGTCTTTGAAGAAGTCGCACGGAATCGCAGTTTCAGCCAGTCGGCGCTGGGTCTGAACGTTACCCAAGGCGCGGTCAAGTGGCTTACACAATCAATAGACTCTACATGCATAAACAGCCCAGATCCGGGCTAGGAGTGGGAGAACATCAGCTTTACTCCAGCCGCTCCGAAAACTAGCGCAAGGGTACCTTCGATCCATCGGCGTGCTCGGCGATATCCCCAAATCATGGGCGCGGTGGAGAAGATGATCGCATAGCCACAGAAGATAGTGACGCTAAGCACGGCGCAACCGGCCAGAATAATCCCGACCGTTTTTGGCGAAGCGTGCGGACCCAAGCCAAGGGTCATGGTAGCGATCCAGCCGAGCAGCGCCTTAGGGTTTGTGAGATGCATGAACAAGCCGCGCTGATAAAGACTGAAGCCCGAGACTTTTGGCGCGGCAGCTATCTCTTTCTCGAGTCGCTCATTGGACGTTAGAGCAGAGCGGCCTGCTTTGATGGCAAGGAAGAGCAGGTAAGCACCGCCAACCGTTTTTAAGACACCCAGCGCCTGCGCATACTGCGCCAGGACGGCTGAGACGCCCGTGGCTGCCATCGATCCCCAGAAAATCGAACCACTGATCACACCTGCCGCTAGCAGGAGCGCAGGCTGCCTGCCTTGGTGCATCGCGACGCCCATTATTCGCATGTTGCTCGGTCCAGGACTCGCCGCTCCAACAATATAGGCCGTGAATACGAGGAAGAGATGGTGGTAATCAAATGACATTAAAAGCCCCTTAACGAAGTTCTATGCCAGTCAGCGGCTCCGTTATTAGGAGCCCTATGACGGGGCGATGATGGCCGACCATAAGAGCCAACCCGGCGGACTCCTCTGTAAGCTTCAGCGCGATGCTGTCTGAACGTTAAATTTCACGCCCGGATTGGTGGATCTCCGTTACAGACATGGTGAATATCAGTTTTGATTTGCCTTTATTCGAGTAGACATGAGGTACATCTGTTTTTGCTACGGCTGAGCAACCCGCAGAAACGCTCAGTTCGGTATCTCCTACTATGAAGTGGAGTGTCCCTTTCTCCACGTGAAGTAGCTCAGTTGTGCCGTGAGGGTGCCCTGAGGAGGCAAAGTTTTCGCCGGGAAACATTTCCCAGCGCCAAAGCTCAATCATGTTCGGACCACTGGTTCCAGCCAGGAGCCGAGCCGTCCCTCCCATGTTTCCTGTCCAGAGTGTGGGAATATCCTTGCTCTCGATGAGGTGGGCAGATGGGGCGTCGGACACGTTTACGACATCAGCAACTGAAAGGCCCAAAGCAGCAGCGATTTTGCACAGGATCGCGATGCTTGGGTTAGCCGTGCATTTCTCTATCTCGACCACCATGCCCTTGCTGACACCGGAGCGACGGGAAAGCTCGTCGAGAGTGATTTTCCGCTTCTTCCGTTCCTGTTTGAGCCTACGGGAAACTGCCTCGCTAACGGTTTGAACGTCGGCCCCGGTGTTGGTCGGTATATTGACTATTTTGGTCATTGGTCGCTAGTATGAAGTGAAATTTAGGATTAAAGGGATTCTCTGATGCTGTCCGTACTGCCGTCAATCGACCAAGACGTAATCAATTTGGCACCTGAGTTCAGAGCGCTCAGCATTGTGGTCGAAGCTGCACCAATCGCCAATCCAGATATTGGCAAGGACGCTTTGGCTCGAGCCTGTCAATCAGTCACGGCGGGTGGTGCACTGTGGGCAGACGCTCACCTGACCGCTTGGGCGGATCTCTTCCGAAAATTCGGTGCCAAGCCGCAGCGCACCCCTTGCTCAGCTGAAGCTCTTCGCAAACGGGCCCTGCGTGACGGCAGTCTGCCGAGTATCGATCCAGTGGTTGATCTCTATAACGCCATCAGCATTGAATACGCAGTTCCGGTCGGCGGTGAGAACGTCGAAGCCTATGTGGGCTCGCCGCGACTCGCTGTTGCTGATGGATCGGAACCTTTCGACACCATGAAAGAAGGCGCTCCAGCCCACGAATATCCTGATTCTGGCGAGGTTGTTTGGCGGGACGATAAAGGGGTGACTTGCCGTCGTTGGAATTGGCGACAGGGTGTCAGAACACGGCTCAGTGCAGACGCGAAGCACATGTGGTTCATTCTGGAAAGTCTGCCGACAATGCCGCTCGAGGCATTGACTGAAGCGGGTGACAAGCTGATAGAAGGCCTGCAACTGATGATGCCAGGCGCTCAGATTGAGAGTGTGCTTATCGGTCCAGGTGCCAATTAGTACATAAGCGAGAGGGTACGGGCTGCTTGTGTGGATGCATACGGGGTTATGTCCAATCTCGCCTCGCACGCAGCCTTTTTATCGGTGGCATTCATGCCCCCCCCCACATCACCTTGAAAAAGCCTGCAGCTGAATCGAAGAAATCTCCATGGCGCATGGTGTCGATTATTGAGCGATGTATGCTTCGGAGTCCGTCCATCCTGTGGTGATCTAATTGCAGAATCACACAATGGAGTCCTGAACTATGTTTACCGGTCTTAGTGCATTTCCTTTGACGCCAATGAATGAGCAGGGTGTGGATGAAGGAGCATTTGCTCGCCTTGTGGAGCAACTGGTGGCTGCAAAAGTGGATTCTATCGGTGCGCTCGGATCTACAGGAAGCTATGCGTACCTTTCTCGGATTGAACGCTCACGAGTTACGCAGTTGGCAGTAGAGGCAGCCGGGAATGTTCCCGTCATGGTAAGTATTGGGTCGCTGCGGACGCGTGATGTGCTGTTGCTGGCAGAGGATGCGCAGAAGGTGGGAGTCAAGGCATTGTTGCTGCCACCCGTTTCCTATCAGAAGCTAACAGCTGAAGATGTTTTTTCCCTGTACGAAACGGTCACCGCCAATATCTCCGTCCCGCTATGCGTCTATGACAACCCCGGCACCACCCATTTCGAATTTACTGATGAGCTTCACGGGCGCATTGCCCACCTGCCGAATGTGCACTCGATCAAGATCCCTGGCGTTCCTGAAGCACCAGATCAGGCCAAGGCACGAGTCGATCGCCTTCGGGCACTGATTCCGGAGCACGTAACGATCGGGGTAAGCGGGGATGTATTTGCTGCTACTGGATTGAACGCAGGCTGTCAGGTCTGGTACTCCGTCATTGGGGGCTTGTTCCCGAAAACAGCCCTGGCAATCACGCGTGCTGCGTTGTCGGGTAACGCCAAAGAAGCGACTCGCCTTTCCGAATCTTTGAAGCCTCTATGGGCCCTCTTTACACAATTTGGGGGAAGCTTGCGCGTTGTTGCAACGGCGGCCGAGCTTCGTGGATTCACCCACTCTCCGAGCTTGCCATTGCCACTCAGAACCATCAGTGGAGCAGGGCGTCAGCAAATTGCTGCGGTGATCGACGAGCTCGAACTGAGCTGAGCAGTAAGTGCTGCGAATGCATCCGAAACGCCAAGCTGCATCTTTACAATGATACAGCTCAGCAGGCGCGGTAGGGCCGATGTTTAGTCGGCTTTGACCGGCGCAGTGGCCCTAATGTTGAGCGAGCAGATCAGTTATAGGAGCAAAGTAAATGTACATCCCCCCTCAGTTTGAAGAGTCTCGTGTTGGCGTTTTGCAAGAAGTCATTATGCGAAATCCGCTTGGGTCACTTGTCACTTGTTCGGGTGATGGGATTGACGCCAATCACTTACCTTTTGAACTTGTACTCCGCAGCGGAGCGCTTGGGGTGCTGCAGGCGCATGTGGCGCGGAATAACCCCCTATGGCATGAAGTCGCCCAGGGCAGTGAGGTGTTGGTGATATTTCGAGCTCAAGATGCGTATATATCGCCGCAATGGTATCCGAGCAAACAGGATTTCCATCAGCAAGTCCCCACTTGGAACTACCGGGTCGTGCACGCATTTGGTCGTGTGACGTTTCACGATGATGCACAGTACGTGCGTCGTGTCGTAGCAAAGCTGACCAAGTCTCATGAAGCAACTCAGCCCACACCTTGGAAAATGACCGATAGTCCCAAGGAGTACATAGATGCCATGCTGAAAAAAATTGTAGGGGTCGAGATCGAAATCACGAGGCTGGTGGGGAAATTCAAGCTCGGTCAGGATGAGGAAGCCCGTGATATCCGAGGTGCTGGCGATGCTTTGGTCTCGCGTAATGAGCGAGGAATTGGATTAGCCATGCTTGAGTGCGCTGATAATAAAGACATTTAGCATCTTCCTTCCCACTTACAAAAAGGCGCCTACTGAAATAAAGGAGCATTTTAATTCGTGACACGCTCCTCATAAAAATCGTAGGCACTTATGAATTTTCTTTGCAGTGAGGACGCCTCAGCAGAAGGTGGCTTGCTGAGGCATTTTTTTGAGATCGCTGCTTCGGGCCGGCAGGCCGGCTTACTCAGTTTGAATCACACCGAAGCCTCGTTCGACATTTGAGCGGAATTGTCTCAGGTTCCTTTTATGCATCCAGCGCTCGTCATATTGGGGGCAACTGGTGCTTGATCGGGTATGCAGAACATCGAAAGATTTCCTATTACGTATCATCGCCATACATGGGCCGGCCCATCAGTGCCTAGAGCTTCAAAAACGTTGTGAAATGGTCCTTGTGATCCAGCAGGAGCTCACGAGGCAAGATAGTCGCCACACTTCCTCGATGCTGCAATCCGTGTGATAGCACGTGTACAAGAACCTGCTCTTTCGTCATGTTGCCTGGTTTTCCATCCTTGAAAATAAACTCAACCGGATCAGACAGTTCGATTGCAGTGATCGACTGGGTGTAGTTCACAAACCATTGATTCGCTGAAGAAAAGCACTCTTCCAGTCGACCTAGGTCTTGTTTCTGTTCGGTCAGGATGGAGTCAAATTCATCCGGTTTTCCCTGCAGTCTGGCAATGAACAGTTGGTCAACAATATTGATATGGGCTAGCCAGTAGAGTGCTTCCTCCATTTCGGTTGGAAATTTTTTTGCCGCGGGGGCTTTCAAGCACTTGAACAGTTCCTCCTCAGACCATGCCTTGTATTTGTAAAGCGAATGAAGAAGGTTCGTGGCACTCATGGCGTTCTCCTGGATTTCTAATTTTCTGGCTGCCCTGGACCTTCTGATGGGAATGCGGATAGGGCTCCTTCCCGCAGGGGGATAGCCGTGCACGGTCGGATAGATGGGATAGTCACTATATTGACTTTTTTAGTCAATAGTTGGTAGCTTGAACGGCAAGCGACGAAAGTGGCCGTGTGGTAGCTGAGTGATGGGTGATTGGCCTGGCGCGGGTGATGTGCGACCCCTCACCATCTGCGTTTGCAGATGACGATGATCTCGCTCAACGCTTCAGAAGAAGGCCTCACATTTCACAGGAAAGGCTCACTGCAGCACTGAATTTCAGCAGGGCGCCGCCTTACGGGTGGAAGGCTCAGAAAAGGCGAGAGGGTGTCTCAAATCATGAAGTACGTCAGCACACGGACGCCTGGTAAAGAATTCGAGTTCAGCGAGGTCCTCATGGGGGCGTACGCACCGGATGGTGGGCTTTTCGTTCCTAGCAAGGTTCCTCGCTTCAAAAGCGATGATCTCCTGAAGCTTGAATGGCTACCATTTCACGAACTGGCACGTCATGTGATCGAGCCGTTCCTAGGTGACTATATCCCTCAAAATGAACTGTCTCGAATTCTTGAGGAGACATTTTACGGTTTTAAAAGTAACGCCGTTGCGCCGCTCTATCAGACGGCTACCAATGAGTGGGTATTAGAACTATTCCATGGTCCGGCAGGGGTCTATCAAGACTTCGGTCTCCAATTGATGTCTCGTCTGGTTGAATACTCTTTACTAAGGTCCGGAAAGAAAGCGCTTGTCGTTGGCTGCACTGGTGGAGACACCGGTGTCGCGGCCATCAAAGCCTTCAATGGCATGGAAGGTGTGACTGTGATTGTTCTGCATCCTTCCAGAGGAATAACAGATGAACATCGGCGTCGCTTATTAGGCGCTGCCGAAGAAAATGTTGTAAATATCTTGGTTGAGGGTGATTACGCCGATTGTCATCAGCTGTGCGAAAAATTTCACAGAGGCATTAACGAAACAGGTCAACAATTAATATCTTTCAATTCGGTGAATTGGGTGAGGGTGCTGGCGCATCTGTCCTTCTACTTCTACTCGTCGCTTCAATTAGGTGCGCCTAAAAGAGAGGTGGCGTTCAGTGTGCCTACCGGAAATTTTGGTGCTCTCTATGCAGGCTATATTGCAAGGGAAATGGGGTTGCCCATCAGGCAGCTAATTGTAGCAACGAATACCAACGCGGGTTTGCATGACTTTCTTCAGTCTAACCTCTATAGGCGTAATGAGATTCGTATTACCAACACGCCTTGCATGAATGTGTCGTTAGCCTCTAATTTCGAGCGGCTGCAATGGAGCATTCTCAATAGGTGCAGTGATAAAGTGGCTAGAAATATGGAGCTACTAGAGACGGATGGCCAAATTCAACTGGAACAGGATGAGTGGTTAGAGGCGCGAAAGCTATTTGATTCTTTGGCGGTAGAGGATGCAGAGGCATTTTCCTGTATTCATGAAGTCTTTGTTAAAAGTGGTTACTTGATCAGTCCTAATACCGCGATTGGATTACGAGCTGCGCGAATTAACAGGCGTAGCTTACTGACACCAATGATCTGCTTGGCCACGACGCATCCTTCAAGCTCTGCCTCAGTTCTGGCTGAAGCCGATGTTCAATCTCCAATGAGTGTGGTGAGTGCTCACCCCTTCTCTAATGACGAATGCATTTCAATTTCCAATGATGTTGGCATCCTTACGGAACTCATCAAGACGATATCCCAAGACACGAAGTCTCGCTCGCTATAATCCTGGAGTTAGAGATGAAGCGCGTTTTAGATAAGACGGATGAAAAAATACTGGAAGAGCTTACTCGTAATGCTCGACTTGCGCATAACGACATTGCCATGAAAGTTAATTTGTCTAGGAATGCTGTCAGGCTCAGGATTGAACGGTTGGAGCGGGACGGATATATCAGGGGTTATACCATAATCAAAGGTGGGCCACCTTCCGAGGTTGCGCCAATTAATGCTCTTATTTTTGTGTATCGAAAAGACCGAATGCGCGGTGCTGAAGTAGTGCGTTCAATTGTCTCAATGCCTGAGATCGTGTCCTGCAATGTGATGAGTGGTGACCTGGATATTGTAGTGACAGTTGAAGCGGCAAGTTCGGATTGTATTCACCGGGTCTGGAGCGACATATCCACGTTGCCAGGAGTTCTGAATACGGTTACGTCTTTTGTATTGTCTTGCACGAAGTAGGTTGCTAGGAAATCAAAATGCTCTCTCCTGCGAGCATTTTGCTCGCAACAATGATCGGTTTGCCATATTCGTATGAGCACTGCAGCAGTTTAGTATTTCAGTACCGAAAACATAACAATGAGGCCCATGTCGTGACTGAATATAAAATTGCTTTGCTTGGTTTTGGTGGTGTAAACCGTGCTTTGACGCAGCTCATCGCAGATAAGAACGAGCACTGGGCTAATGAATTTGGTTTTAGGCTAAAAATTGTTGGTGTCAGTGATCTTTACTTTGGCTCCATTATCAACAAGAACGGGTTGGATGCCCATGAATTGGCCGCAGTTCCTGCTGTAAAAGGGGGGTTTAGAACATTGCCAGCAGGCAGTGCTGAGCCTGCCAATGAGACGGTTATCCGTTTCTCGGGGGCCGATCTTATCGCCGAGGCGACGTTCACCAACCCTGTAGACGGAGAGCCAGCTACGACTTTCTGTCGCTGGGCTCTGGAAAAAGGTATCAGTGTGGTCACCACCAATAAAGGGCCTGTGGCGTTGCACGCTGAAAGCCTGAAAGCATTGGCCAAAAGCACCGGTGCCCAATTCGAGTTTGAAGGCTCAGTAATGAGCGGCACCCCCGTCATTCGTCTGGCTAAAGAGTCGCTGGCCGGCTCGGAAATCAGCGGGTTTAAGGGCATCTTGAATGGTACGTCCAATTTCGTACTTTCTAGCATGGAAGAAGGTCTCGACTTCTCTGATGCAGTCGCCAAGGCTCAGGAACTCGGTTACGCAGAAGCTGACCCCACCGCAGACGTGGAAGGGCATGATGTTCGTCTTAAAGTAGTCATTTTGGCGAATGAGCTTCTGGGGGCGAAGTTGACTCCGAGCGATGTCCTTTGCAAAGGCATCTCGGGGATCACGTCAAAAGATATCGCCGAAGCAACGAAGGCCAATGCCCGGTGGAAACTAATTGGCAGCGCGGAAAAAATGAGCAATGGCTCCATCACTGCATCTGTTAGTCCTCAATTGTTGCCTCAGGGGGACGCACTGGCCGGTGTGAGTGGTGCAACGAATGCAATTACCTTTAATACAAATGTTCTTGGTCCGGTAACGGTTGTCGGAGCGGGTGCAGGTCGGTTTGAAACAGCATTCGCCTTACTCTCGGATATCGTCAGCATTCACAAGAACAAAACTAAGATAGGTAAATGATCATGAATAGCTTGAGTCTTTCGCTCGCTGTTGATTATAAAACCATAACAGTTTTGAGCCCGTATGATGGCGCTGCAGTTGGAGAGGTGACGGACATACCCGCATCATTGGCCACTGCGATCATTGATACGGCAAAGCTTGGTGCGCTGATCGCCAAAGAACTACCAAGGCACGAACGTGCTCGCATACTGGAAAAAACCGCTGTTTTGGTCGAGAGCGATAAGGAGGCGTTTGCCAGTCTGATTGTTGCCGAGTCGGGAAAAACGATCAAGCAGGCGAGAAAGGAGGTTTTGCGCTGCGTCAATACGTTGAAACTGTCCGCCGAGGAGGCCAAACGCAATGCTGGTGAAGTGATTCCGTTTGACTCCTATGTCGGATCCGAGTCCCGTCAGGGATGGTTTACTCGGGAGCCTTTGGGTGTAATTGTTGCAATTACCCCATACAACGACCCACTCAACTTAGTCGCTCACAAGTTGGGACCTGCGATCGCTGGCGGTAATGCTGTTGTACTCAAACCTTCTGAGCTCTCTCCGTTATCTGCCATTAAGCTGGTGGCTTGCCTGAACGCTGCGGGTCTCCCTCCTGCGGTCGTGTCCATTGCAACTGGGGGGGCTGCGCTGGGCAAGGCACTGGTCGCTCATCGAGCGGTACGTATGGTTTCCTTCACGGGCGGTTTCGTTACCGGTGAGCAGATCTCTCGCAATGCAGGCCTTAAAAAACTGGCGATGGATTTGGGGGGCAATGCCCCGGTTATCGTCATGGGCGATTGTGATCTGAATGAAGCCGTTGAGTCCTGTGTATCAGGCGCTTTTTGGGCTGCCGGGCAAAATTGTATCGGTACCCAACGAATTCTTGTTGAAGAGACAATATATGAGGAGTTCAAAAAGAAATTCGTTGTGAAGACAAGTGCTTTAGTCGTGGGAAATCCTGCTGACGAAAGCACGGATGTTGGGCCAATGATTACTGAAGCTGCTGCAAAACGCACTGAAGAAGTAGTTATCGAGGCAATGGATAAAGGGGCTAACCTGTTATTTGGTAATGTACGCCAAGGCTCGCTTTACTCTCCGACGGTCCTGGAGAATGTTAGCCAAAGCTGTAAAGTTTGGTGTGAGGAAGTATTTAGTCCGGTTGTCATTCTTCAACGCGTGGCCTCGCTTGATGAGGCGCTGACACTGGCTAATGAACCAGAATACAGTTTGCATGCGGGTATTTTCACCAGCAATTTGAATGTCGCCATGAAAGCAGCTAAACGACTCGAAGCCGGCGGCGTCATGATTAATGACTCATCTGACTATCGTTTTGATGCAATGCCATTTGGTGGTTCAAAATACGGCAGCATGGGGCGTGAAGGTGTGCGTTTTGCGTATGAAGATATGACGCAACCAAAAGTGATCTGCTTAAACGGTGTTGGCGGAACTTGATTAAAGGATCGATGTGAATCCCTAGGATTAAATCGGGTCCTCGGCAAGGCTCTTCTGGTCGGTAGAGCCTTGCCCAATACAACAATAAAAGGTAACAAAATGAGTGTGAATGATCTTAATCCCACACGCGTGCCATCGTCTGGTGTAACTCGAAAGAGAGACTTCAGCGCAGAAGATGCGGGCTATCAAAAGGTGCTCAAGCCTCGCCAGGTTCAGATGATTGCCATAGGGGGGGCAATCGGAAGTGGTCTATTCATGGGCGCAGGCGCACGACTCGCTGAAGCCGGACCCTCGCTTGTGTTTGTCTATGCAATCTGTGGCTTTTTTGCGTGGTTCATCATTCGGGCTATGGGCGAACTGGTGATGTATCGCCCATCATCGGGCTCGTTCGTCTCCTATGCTCGAGAGTTCTATGGTGAGAAATGGGCTTTTGCCGTGGGATGGATGTACTGGACTGACTGGGTAATGGTTGCCATTGCAGATCTCACAGCTACAGCGCTCTACCTGAATTTCTTCAAAGCCTATGTCCCTTTTATGGGCGACATCCCTCAATGGTCCTTGGCACTGGGAGCATTGGGTTTTGTTACTGCGATTAACCTTGTCTCGGTAAAAATTTTTGGTGAACTTGAATTTTGGTTTGCCCTGATCAAGGTGGCTGCATTAACGACTTTCCTTGGGATTGGCATTTACATGGTGTTGTTCGGCACTCCGCTGCCAGGCCATGAGGTCGGGTTCAAACTGATTTCTGACAATGGCGGTTGGTTCCCATCAGGCCTTTTGCCCGCCGTAATCATGATCCAGGGGGTGATATTTGCGTATGGCAGTGTGGAGTTGGTTGGTACTGCAGCTGGCGAAGCCCAAGACGTCGCTACAGTCATGCCGAAAGCAATTCGGGCAGTTGTTTTCCGCATTATTGTTTTTTACGTTGGTTCTGTATTGCTGTTGGCAATGCTGCTCCCCCACACCGCGTACTCGGCGGGGGTAAGCCCGTTTGTGACGTTCTTTGGCTCGCTGGGGGTCAAGGGTGCGGACGCGATTATGAACATGGTCTTGATTACCGCGGCGGTGTCTTCACTGAACGCTGGCATTTACTCCACTGGCCGGGTGCTTCGCTCGCTGGCAATCAACGGATCAGCCCCTAGCTTCCTGGCCAAGATGAACCGTCAAGGTGTTCCGTTCGCTGGCATCATGCTGACGACCGTTGCTTCACTAATTGGTGTCGTACTTAACGCGATTGTTCCGGGGGAAGCCTTTGAAATCGCGCTGACACTCACTGCCGTTATGTTGATCGGTTCGTGGTCAACAATCGTCCTGTGTCAGATCAAGCTCTTCAAATACTCCCAGCAAGGTGATCTGGAACGTCCGGGGTTTCGAATGCCGTTTGCGCCTTACAGTGGTTACGCGACTTTGGGGTTCTTCGGTTTGGTTCTGGTTCTGATCGCATTCGATTATCCCGTAGGTACGTACTCGATTGCTTCGCTTCCGTTTTATGCCGCCGCTCTTATTGTTGGTTGGTACATGGTTCGTGGGCGTGTTCGTGCAATTGAGAGTGGTGAATTAGTCTTTGACGAAAATCAAGAGTTGGTCCGAGCAGATCAGACCAATCATCCTTCTTTCACTCACCTTCAGAATCAATGACACCAAACAAAAAAGTAACTTTGGAGGAAATAGACATGCGTCCTGACAAAAAGAATCTGTCCACACTTTCGGCGGCTACGCTGGCAGTTCATGGTGGGAATGTCGTCGACACCACTACTGGTGCTATTCGCACGCCGCTGGTGATGGCCAACTCTTATCTGCTGCCAGATGATCCGTCGACGATGGACTGGTCCAGCCCTGATGGCCTCGTGTACACACGAAACCAAGGTCATAACCAGGTATGCCTGGAGAAGAAACTTGCTGCGCTTGAAGGTTGTGAGGCAGCAGCTGTATTTGCTACCGGTGTAGCTGCTTTGCATTCGATATTTTTTGCCTTTTTGAAAAGTGGCGACCACGTTATTGTCAGTGACGTCACCTACGAGGCCGTATGGCGACTGTTCGCGGAGCTTCTGCCGGAGCGCTATGGCATTGAAGCCTCGTTTGTGGATATGGGCGATTTGGAGGCTGTTCGGAGAGCAATCCGCCCTAATACCAAACTTTTTCATACTGAGACAATTGCCAACCCAACTACCAAAGTTGCGGATATTGCTGCGTTGGCCGAGATTGCTCATGCGCACGGTGCACTGATTTCTGTTGATGCAACCTTCACCCCACCTCCGTTCTTCCATGCCAGCCAACATGGGGTAGATCTTGTTGTCCACTCCCTGACCAAGTACATCAATGGCCATGGCGATTCCATGGGTGGGGTGGTTCTGGGTTCCACTCAGATGATCACTACAATCAAGCACGATGCTCTTGTTGATCTCGGCGCGACCATCTCTCCGTTCAATGCTTGGTTGATAATGCGTGGTTCTGTAACGTTGCCTCTGCGTCTGCGACAGCATCTCAGATCTGCTGAAAAATTGGCTGCATTTCTCGATGCAGATGATCGTGTAGCTTTCGTCTACTACCCAGGGCTTCCATCCCACCCACAACATGAACTCGCTCGTCGGCAGTTCGCAGGGCGCGGCTATGGGGCGATGATGGCTTTTGCAGTAAAAGGGAATCCGGACACTCAAAATCGGTTTGTTTCAAATCTGCGTATCATCACTTCTGCAGTTTCCCTAGGTCACGATGAGACCCTTATTGTTCACGTGGGTGCAGAAGGCCGAGGTGGTTTTGACAAATATCCTGAAGAGTTCCGTACATACGGTCATCTCCGTCTTTCGGTTGGACTCGAAGATCCCGACGATTTGATCAAAGATATTTCCTCTGCGTTGGACGAGACATTCAAGTGAGTTGAGAACTTAAAGGCTCGTGCCAACTTTAGCTTTGGATGTACGATTTTACTAAAAATATGGTCTGGTTGGTAACCCTCCTTTGCCCTCGTACCAGCGGGGGCTTTTTTACTGGGTTCTCAAAGGTTCCAGTTTTACAAGGACCAAATCTCCTGATCATATAAGGTTTTGTCCGTCAGAGTTGTGACGGATCTTTTAATGGAAGCGAATCATGGCTTGGATATGTTTGGTTTTTGCAGGGATACTTGAAGTTGTTTGGGCTTTCTCCATGAAACAATCTGAAGGTATGACCAAGCTTGGGCCGACTGTTGTTACCTTGGTAATGCTAATGGCAAGTTTTGCTCTCCTATCCTTTTCCATGAAAAGTCTACCACTTGGTACAGCCTATACAATTTGGACTGGCATTGGTGCTGTTGGCGCGTTTGCAGTGGGTATCATCTTTTTAGGCGAACCTGCCAGCCTCATGCGAGTTGTCGCAGCTGTCTTAATTGTCAGCGGTCTCGTAATGATGAAGCTGGCTTCAGCTTGACTTTTTCTGTTTCGGTTAGAAAATAAATTATAAGGGTTGGAGTGACACCTCAGCATTTCCTGAGGGATTTCATGCGCTGATTTTTTGTTTGTCTTTGCAAAACAGGTTTTCAGTCAAGCAGATTGCTCACTGTTACGAGCGGTTTGCTCATAATATTGATCTGTTTGCCATATTTGGATGAGCGAGCCATCGGCGTACTATCAGTGTTCAGTACAAGGACATGAGGTCTTGATTATGACTGAGTATAAAATTTCTTCGGAGGTGTATAGCTGAACTTCTATTGCCGTTGATTGAGTAACGCTTGTCACAGCTCTTAAATGGGCGTGCAGCAATGCAACTATTACGGGTGGCTTATATCCGAAATGTAGTTGCCAAAAGAAGAATCGTTAAAGTCGTCAAATCGTTAACTGCCCTTAATCAAACTACAACATCTAGGGATTCTCATATGATTTCGCTTCGAAAGCTCTTCGTGTTAGCACTTTTCCCACTTTGCGCGAATATCGCGCTGGCCAAGGAATACAAAGAACTGCGTTTTGGCGTTGATGCTTCTTACGCACCATTCGAGTCTAAAGCCTCAGATGGTAGTCTTACGGGGTTTGATATCGATCTGGGTAATGCAATCTGTGCCAAATTGAAGGTCAAGTGTATATGGGTCGAGAGCGATTTCGACGGCACGATTCCTGGTCTGAAGGCCAACAAGTTCGATGGCATTCTCTCTTCCATGACGGTGACCCCCGCCCGCGAGAAAGTCATCGACTTCTCAAATGAGCTGTTCTCTGGCGCCACCTCTTACGTGTTCAAGAAAAATTCTGGTCTGAACGAAGAGGTTACTTCCCTTAAGGGCAAGACCGTAGGCTATTTGCAAGGAAGTATCCAGGAAGCCTATGCCAAAGCTGTTCTGGATAAGGCGGGTGTCAAAACTCAGGCCTATCAGAACCAGGATCAGGTTTATTACGACCTGGTTTCCGGTCGCCTCGATGCGGCGATTCAGGACATGCTGCAAGCTCAGTTGGGTTTTTTGAATTCCCCCCAAGGCACTGGTTATGAAGTCAGCAAGCCCGTTGACAGCGAGTTACTGCCAGCTAAAACAGCTATTGGTATCTCTAAAGGTAACAAAGACCTCAAGGCCTTTTTGGATAAGGGCATCCAAGCGTTACACGATGACGGTACCTATGACTTAATCCAGAAAAAACACTTCGGTGATCTGAATCTCTATAGCGGCAAGTAAGGCCCCGGTGCCCGTCCTTGGGGCGGGCGCTTTATTATCGCGATAGGTTCCTGAATTATGTTCGAAATACTGTTGCAGGCCCTCGGGCTCTCCACATACAGCATGAAAGGGTTCGGTCCTCTGTTGCTGGAGGGCGCCTGGATGACCGTCAAGTTGTCAATACTCTCGCTGCTGTTGAGCGTGCTGCTTGGTCTTATCGGAGCCAGTGCCAAACTTTCCAGTGTCAAACTCCTGCGAATCCCAGCACAGCTCTACACTACCCTGATTCGCGGGGTGCCGGACCTAGTGCTGATGCTACTGATCTTTTATAGCCTGCAAACCTGGTTGACCGGGATCACACAGGCACTGGATTGGGAATACATAGAGATCAATCCGTTTGTTGCCGGGATCATCACGCTGGGGTTTATCTACGGGGCCTATTTCACTGAGACCTTTCGCGGGGCGATGTTAGCTGTGCCCCGTGGACAGGTGGAAGCGGCCACCGCCTATGGCTTAAGTCGCACTCAGCGCTTTCGCTTTGTGGTCTTCCCGCAAATGATGCGTTTTGCTTTACCGGGTATTGGCAACAACTGGATGGTCATCCTCAAAGCCACCGCACTGGTGTCGATCATAGGCCTTGCTGACTTGGTAAAGGCAGCCCAGGACGCTGGTAAAAGCACCTATCAATTGTTCTATTTTCTGGTCTTGGCAGCGCTTATTTATTTGGTGATTACCAGTACTTCAAACTATGTCCTGCGTTGGTTGGAGCGGCGTTATGCGGCAGGTTCCCGGGAGGCTGTACGATGATCGAACTCTTGCAAGATTACTGGAAGCCTTTTCTCTATAGTGACGGCCACCAGATCACGGGGTTGGCCATGACCTTGTGGTTGCTCAGTGCCTCAATCTTCATCGGCTTTTTGGTGTCGGTCCCGTTGTCCATTGCCCGGGTTTCATCCAAGTGTTACCTGCGCTGGCCCGTACAGTTCTACACCTACCTGTTTCGGGGAACGCCGCTCTATATCCAGTTGTTGATCTGCTACACCGGGATCTACAGCCTGGCTGCAGTTCGTGCACAACCGGTGCTCGATGCATTCTTTCGCGACGCGATGAACTGCACCATCCTTGCGTTTGCGCTGAACACCTGCGCTTACACCACGGAGATTTTCGCCGGAGCAATTCGCAACATGGCCCATGGCGAAGTCGAAGCTGCGAAGGCCTATGGCCTGACGGGTTGGAGGCTCTATGCCTACGTGATCATGCCATCGGCGCTACGTCGCTCGTTGCCGTACTACAGCAACGAAGTAATTCTGATGCTGCATTCGACCACCGTGGCCTTCACTGCAACCGTCCCGGACATTCTGAAAGTTGCTCGTGACGCCAACTCGGCGACCTTTCTGACCTTTCATTCGTTCGGTATTACTGCGCTGATTTACCTGATGGTTACCTTCGCTCTTGTCGGATTATTCCGCATCGCCGAGCGCCGTTGGTTGGCTTTCCTTGGTCCGGCTCATTAGGGCTTGGTACTCCATATGGCCGCTCATTAGGCCTCGGGCTTTGTCGCCGGCTGTCACAGCTGCACAGCGACGCCACATTTTCCTTTAGAGGATGATTGCGCACATGTACAAATTGACTGTTGAAGAACTGCACAAGAGTTACGGTAACCACGAAGTACTCAAGGGCGTATCTCTGAAAGCCAAAACTGGTGATGTGATCAGTTTGATCGGCGCCAGTGGGTCAGGCAAAAGTACCTTTCTGCGCTGCATCAACTTTCTCGAAACACCCAATGACGGAGCCATGAGCCTGGACGGCAAGCAGATTCGCATGGTCAAAAACCATTATGGCATGCAGGTGGCCGATGCCGCTGAGTTGCAAAGGCTGCGTACCCGTCTAGCCATGGTCTTCCAGCACTTCAATCTGTGGGGCCACATGACCGTTCTGGAAAACATCACCATGGCCCCGCGCCGGGTTCTGGGTGTCAGCAAAAAAGATGCCGAAGATCGTGCCCGACGTTATCTGGACAAGGTGGGGCTGCCAGCGCGTGTTGCGGAGCAGTTTCCAGCATTTCTCTCTGGCGGTCAGCAACAGCGAGTGGCGATTGCACGAGCATTAGCGATGGAGCCGGAGGTACTGCTGTTCGACGAACCGACGTCGGCGCTGGATCCGGAACTGGTGGGCGAAGTACTAAAGGTGATTCAGGGCCTGGCCGAAGAAGGCCGGACCATGATCATGGTGACCCACGAAATGAGCTTTGCCCGCAAGGTGTCGAGCCAGTTACTGTTTCTGCATCAAGGCCGAGTCGAGGAGCAGGGAGGGGCAGAGATTCTGGATAATCCGCGCAGCGAGCGCCTTCAACAGTTTCTGTCTAATGGACTGAAGTGAATAGAGTTAACAATGAAAAGGAAGGAAAAAAATCCCGATTTTTCACGAACATTGGGGCGTATTGATGAGGCTATCATTGACGTATTACGCCATGACGGGCGCATCACGTACCAGAAACTAGCAACACTTGTGCACCTGACCGCAAGCCCTTGCCAGCAACGCGTACGCAAGTTGGAGAGACTAGGGGTGATTCGCGGTTATGGTGCGTTCATCGATGTGCAAAAGGTCTCACCGGGATTGTCCCTACAGGTATTGGTCGCTATATCGAGCCAGAATCGGCGCACAGCACAAAAAGCCTTCGAAGCATGTGTAGATAACTGTCCTCAGGTCCTGGAGTGCCGGCTTATTGGTGACCCGTTCGACTATAGCCTACGCATGCGCTGCAAGGACATGAAGCACTATCGTGCACTTACGGAAGTTTGGTTGGAGAATGAGGAGCTGTATATCGACAAACTAGTTGCCTATCCTGAACTGGCGGTAGTTAAGCATTCATCCACACACTGCGACTAGCGGTGAAAAGTATCAAAAGATGCAGGCTATGCATGAGATGAGCCAGTGAAGGCCTGAACGCCTGCCGTTGGCGTTAAATAATAAAAACAGAAATTTTTAATCTCGGGTAAATTTCCAATGACTGTCCACTTAAGGTTCAGCCACAAAGTTCTGCTCGTCGCATCGCTAGTAGTCATTGCAGCATTCTCATTATTCACACTGTACAACGATTATTTTCAGCGTGACGCTATACATACAAACCTCGAAAGCCACCTTGAGGGGATGAGCAAAATTGCTGCAAGCAATGTCCAGGCTTGGCTGTCTGGACGTGTTTTGCTGATAGACACCGTCGCTCAGACTGTTGCCAACGACAATACGCCGGACAGTGTGGTGCGCCTGCTGGAACAGAAGACGCTGCTTTCAACATTTAACTTCACCTATCTTGGGGGTATCGACGGCAGCTTTGCGATGCGACCAAAAGACGAATTGCCCGCCGATTATGACCCGCGTACCCGGCCTTGGTACAAGGATGCTTTGGCAGCGGGTGGTACGACTTTGACTGAGCCGTACCTGGATGCATCCACTGGCCAGTTGATGATGACGATCGCTACTCCGGTTCACCATGGAAACCAACCTCTCGGTGTGGTCGGTGGTGACCTGACTTTGGATACCCTGGCGAAAATTGTCAGTTCGCTCGATCTGGGCGGCATCGGTTATGCCTTCCTGGTCAGTGCCGACGGCAAGATACTTGCTCACCCGGATAAAGACTTGGTGATGAAAAATCTTATCGATATCTATCCGCAAGACACACCCGCTATCAGCACCCATTTCAGTGAGACTGAGCAGGCGGGTGTTCCTTATATTCTGATGTTCTTGCCGATCAAGGGGCTGCCCTCGGTCAACTGGTATATCGGTTTGTCCATCGACAAGAAAAAAGCCTACCAGGCGCTAGGCGATTTCCGTGCTTCAGCTATTTTCGCCACTCTGATTGCCGTGCTAATCACGTTGCTTCTACTGGGCATGCTAATCCGCGTACTGATGCAACCTCTGAGGTTAATGGGCAAAGCCATGCGCGATATAGCCCAGGGGGAGGGGGACCTGACCCGACGTTTGGCCGTGCATTCTCAAGATGAGTTTGGAGAATTGGCCTGCGACTTCAACCTTTTCGTGGAGCGAATCCAACATTCAATACGCGAAGTCTCATCAGCGACCGAACAAGTCAACGAAGTGGCAAAGCGAGTGATGCTTGCCTCCAGCTCATCCATAGCAAACTCCGACGAACAGGCC
Organism: Pseudomonas sp. Irchel s3b5; assembly: GCF_900187435.1. Lineage (NCBI taxonomy): Bacteria > Pseudomonadati > Pseudomonadota > Gammaproteobacteria > Pseudomonadales > Pseudomonadaceae > Pseudomonas > Pseudomonas sp. Irchel s3b5. Next base: position 11,139 of record NZ_FYDY01000046.1, on the reverse strand, counting down.
AATCGCACCAACAGCATTGCAGCAGCAATCAACGAGCTGGGTGCAGCCGCTCAGGAAATCGCGTGTAATGCCGGTGATGCCTCACTTCAGGCGTCAGATGCACGCCTTCAGGCTGAGGGTGGCCGGCAAGTGGTAGCTCAGACGATCAACGCCATGAACGAGTTGTCAGGAAAAATTCGTGCATCCTGCAGCAACATAGAGACGCTGAATGGTAAGACGGTGAGCATTGGTCGGATCCTTGAAGTGATCAAGGGCATTTCCGAACAGACCAACCTACTAGCGCTCAACGCCGCTATCGAGGCTGCGCGGGCGGGAGAGGCAGGTCGCGGTTTCGCTGTGGTGGCGGATGAAGTACGCAGTCTTGCCTACCGCACTCAGACATCGGCACAAGAAATTCATACGATGATTGAGGAGCTTCAGGTCGGCGCTCGTGAGGCGGTTTGCACTATGAGCGAAAGCGAGCGCTATAGCCATGAAGGCGTGGTTATCGCCAACCAGGCTGGCGAGCGACTAGGGAGCGTTACTCAGCGTATTGGCGAAATTGATGGCATAAATCAGTCTGTAGCCACTGCTACTGAAGAGCAGACCGCTGTAATCGACTCGTTGAATATGGACATCACCGAGATCAAATCCCTCAACCAAGAAGGCGTGGAGAATCTCCAGGCCACCTTGCTCGCCTGTGATGACCTTGAGCAACAAGCCAGCCGACTCAAGCATCTGGTGGATAGCTTCCGTACTTAAGTTGAATACATCGAACGCTGCTGATTATTAATAGATTTTCCTGCTCAGAGGGAGCCCTAAGTTGTTGATACTGAGGACCCATTGAGCAAACTGAATCGCATCGCGTTTCGGATGTATCTCCTTGCCTTAAACGAGGCCAACTCAAAAAGCCATGAGCAAATCGAGCTACTTCGAGGCATTAAAATTCAATCACTCGATCAACAATATCCGACCTCTGCGTGACCCGGGTTAACGATGGAACGAACTACACATGATGCCGCCTTTCTCAATCGGGTGATTCACCTACAAGAATCGTTCCTCGCAGGCCTGGGCGGAAACGAAAAGCCTATCTCACGTTTTTGTCGGAGCTAAGTGTTCATGCGCGTGAATTTCTGTGTAATAGACTTCAGCGTCAACCAAGTGAAATCGAGGACTTGCTACAAAAAACATTCTTGACCGTGTATAGCACGCACGAAACGTACCTCCCAGATCAACCAGCGACGGCTCAGGTATTTGCCATTGTGCGCTACAAACTCGCTCGAGGTGGGCGCGTCATGATGCGTTTCACGACTCGCTAGACAATGCAGCTGCCTGCCTGTGATTGAGCAGAGTTTGCAGCACTTAACGTTGATGAGCTTTATATCCTCGCCCTTTGCAGGCGAGCCTCCCTTACATGAAACAGGTGAAGTCCATGACCGTTCGACCCATGCTGCCGGGTATCCGTGCCATTGAAGCTGAAATGATTGAGTTGCGCCGCCAGCTTCATGCTTATCCGGAGCTCAGCCTTAAGGAGTTCAAAACCTCAGATCTGGTTGCTGCCAAGCTCGAGTCGTGGGGGTTTGAGGTGCATCGTGGCTTTGGGGGGACTGGTGTTGTAGGGCGTTTGCAGCAAGGTTGTGGAAGTAAGGTCATTGGTATTCGGGCAGATATGGATGCGCTGCCGATTCAGGAGCAGACCGGATTGCCGTATGCGAGCCAGCATCCAGGCGCCATGCATGCCTGTGGTCATGACGGCCATACTGCAATGCTGCTGGCTGCCGCGCAGCACCTAGCCAACAGCCGGCAGTTCGACGGTACGCTGGTGGTCATCTTTCAGCCCGCCGAAGAAAGCGATGGGGGCGCGCAGAAAATGCTGGATGATGGTCTCCTGGAGCGATTTCCCTGTAATGCGTTGTTCGGTATGCACAACATGCCTGGGTTGCCAGTAGGGAAGTTGGGTTTTCGGGCCGGACCGTTCATGGCCTCCACCGATACTGTGGAAATTCGAATTGATGGTACGGGCGGGCATGGCGGAATGCCACATAAAGCCATTGACCCCATACTTACTGGAGGGGCAATTGTCATGGCACTGCAGAGTATTGTGTCGCGTAATACGGATCCTCTGGAGACGGCGGTGATCACTGTGGGCTCCTTTCATTCTGGTGAGGCGCCCAATGTCATTCCGGGGTATGCAGTACTCCAACTATGTGTGCGCGCCTTGAAGCCTAACGTTCGTGCCGACCTTCTCAAGCGGATTGTCCAGGTTGCCCAAGCTCAGGCGCTTAGCTTCGGTGCCAGTGTCAGTGTGGAGGTTGATAGGGAAGAATCATTGCCACCCTTGATCAATGATCCTCAGCTTACTGCGTTTGCCCGACAGGTCGCTGTTGATTGGTTGGGTGAAGAGGGGGTGATTCAAGACATGGCACCTATTGCTGCCAGTGAAGATTTTGCAGTGATGCTTGAGCATTGTCCTGGCAGCTATCTCTTTATCGGTAATGGTGATGGTGAGGGGGGGTGCATGGTGCATAACCCCGGGTACGACTTCAACGATGACTGCCTGGGGACGGGGGCTAGTTACTGGGTTCGGTTAGTTGAACAGTTTCTGGTTTGAACTGGTTGAGATCAGGTGCAGTACTTAGCCGATCCAGTAGCATTTGTGAGTGAGAGACAGGAGCAGCACAGTCACCAGCGCAATGATTGCGGCACTGGTGAAAACCAGGGATTGCCTCCCTGGCAAGACCCCCATGAATAAAGAAAGTAACTGTCCGGAAAAAATCGCAATTGAACGGTACGCAAGGTTACGTTCCATCTGAAGTACGTCACTCTGCTCAACGGTCATGTGGTTGTCGGTCCAGGCCAGGAACGTTGAAGTGCTTCATTCAAAAAACGGGTGAAGGCCTGCACCCGAGCGGTATGTCTAAGGTCCTGATGGGTGAGGACCCAAAGTCCTGTTTTGAGGGCGTTGAGTCCTACGAACGGGACCCGCTCTAGCCCGGGGGTTGAATCTCCCAAATAGCAGGGAAGTGCGGCTATTCCCAAGCCCCCCAGCGCTGCTTGCCTAAGGGTGACCAAAGAGTCGGCCTTGAAAACAATGGACGTTGCAGGAACGCTGGCACGCAGCCATTTTGCAATATCCATTTGACCAAGCGCGAGATCCGGGGCAAGCCATCGATTGAAGTGCGCCGGATCAACGCTCCCATGACGCTCAGAAAATCCCCTGGCAGCGTAAACGGCAAACCCGACATCGGCGATACGCCTACCGATCAATGCGTCGGGAGGACTGTCACTGGTTCGTATTGCTACATCTGCATGCCGTTGGGCCAGATCGCTGATGAAATTGCCGGTGGTGACTTCAAGTGATATCTCGGGATGGAGTTCACTGAATCCTCCAAGTGCCTCCGGTAAAATGGATGCCATTAAAGTATCGCAGGTGGTAATGCGGAGTATGCCCTCCAATCGCAGATCCTTGCCTTCGAGTTTGCGGGACAGTTCGCTGACGGCGATATTCATGATTTGTGCTGTCTGCAGTAACTCTTCTCCGGCGTCAGTCATTGTGTAGCCGGTCGAGAGGCGATCAAATAGTCGAAATGCATGAAGTTTTTCGAACGCATTGATACGCCGCAGCACGGTGGTGTGATTAAGATGAAGTGCGCGTCCGGCAGCGGCAAAAGACTTGTGTTCGGCAACGGCAAGTATCAGGCGCAGATCGTCCCAGTCCCAAGTGTGCATATATGCAGTCCATAATAGCTAAATTGCAGATTGTAGGGTTGCTGATTACTCGCAACAATATATTCGGAAGGCAGCGCAACGTGCGCTGTCAGTGTTATTTTGGAAGTTGTATGGACGATTATAAAGGTATCTCCTATGGCGTTTTATTGCTTCGCCTGACAGCTGGTATTGCGTTGCTGGCGCACTCTCTGTATTTAAAGGTTTTCGTTTTTACAATGTCAGGTACTTCAGGTTTTTTTGAGTCGATTGGCTTGCCGGGTGTGTTGGCGTGGCTGGTTCTCGGAGTTGAGGTCGCCACGGGTGCAATGCTGGTGCTGGGCTTTAAAACTCGCTATGCGGCCTTGGCGGCCATTCCTGTTTTGTTGGGTGCCACCTGGGCGCACTCGGGTAATGGCTGGCTGTTCAGCAGTACCGGCGGGGGCTGGGAGTACCCAGCATTCTGGACGGCGGTGCTGATTGCTATCGCGCTGTGTGGCGATGGTGCTTATGCCCTAACGAGGCAGCGTGCATCGGATAAAAATGCCGCCAGCTGAAAGACGGACCAGACGTCCTGAAAAAACCATGACCGCTGCCCAGGCCGAAGCTCCGTTGCCAACTGAACTCTGGTGCGGTTTTTGGCCAACTGGCGGATCAGTGCAACTCCGCAATGAAAAGCCACCCTGATGAGGTGGCTTTTCATCACATGCTACGGGCCTCTTGCTTTAGTCGACCAGTATTCGAATGTTTGAGGTGCCCCACATGGTGTAAACATCGGCGAGCAGTGCACCGTTATTGATGTCTTCCAATTCAGCTTGTGTAATCTCGGCATCGCCTTGTTTGCCATAGAGCGTTACGGTATCGCCGGGCTTGACGTTTTTTATGTCGGTCACATCTACCATAACTGTGTTCATCGAGATTTTTCCGACCGTGGGCACTTTCACGCCATTGATGACGACGAAAGACTTATTGGTAAACACTCGGCGGTAGCCATCTGAGTAACCTACTGGGATGTTGGCGAGCCTGGAGTCTCGAGTCAGTGTGAGGGTGCGGTCATAACCCACTGTGTTTCCGGCAGGATAGGTGTTGACCGCAGCAACCTTGCTTTTGAGTGACATGACGCGTTTCAGCTCGGCACGGCCGATCAAATCACCGTAAAGCGCTCCTCCTACACGCACCATGTCCAAGTGCGTTGCCGGGACGTCAAGCGTTGCGAACGAGTTGGCACAATGAACGGTGATTTCGTCACGATTCAAGTGGGCTGTCTTGATGATCCAGTCCTGCTCCGACATGAACTTGTCATAGGCATCCATGACGAAGGCCTTATCCTCGACGGCGAAGTGCGTCATGATCCCGGTGACCTTCAGTCCCTTCATTGCGGTGATTTCCAGTACGTCTTTTTTGCCCTGCTCGGTGGCAAGATCCAAGCCATTCCTACTCATGGCGCCCGCATTGGTAACGAGATGAATTTTTATGGGCTTGCCATTGTGTTCTGCCAGCGTGCTGATGGCTCGGGCTACCTGTGCATTGCCGATAAGCTCTTCAATGTCATAAGGCAATGCGCTGACGATTTCTCCCTCCGTGGCTTGCCGAACGCGAATTATTTTTCCTGTGTAGCCCTCTTTTCTGGCAATTCGCGCTTCTTCATTACTCGCAATGCCGATGCAATTAATGCCTGCTTCCATGATCGTCGGAATCAATAATGCAATACCGTGACCATAAGCATCTGCTTTCATCACGGCGCACAAGCTACTGCCTTTCGATAATCCGCTTTTTACGAACTCGATATTTTGCTTGAAAGCAGATTTACTGATCTCTAACCAGGCATTTGTTTGGGATGTGGTTGCATTTACGTCCTGCTTGAAGTTGTACTCCTGTAGCAGCGGTGCAGCGACAGCCTGAGTGCCAAGTGCAATGAAACCTACTGCGGCAAAGTGAGAAAATGTTGTTTTCATTATTTCATCCTTTGAGTGCTTTTTTGCAGGGGAAGTTGGTTTCGTGTTATTCACTCAATGCTACACCTTCAATGCACAGACGCCAGTTGGCAAATAGCTTGTTGCATTGAGCGTTTTGCTTGTTGTAGCAAGCTAACTGCTCGTGTGGGTTATTCTGAAGTTAGTGTCTTTGCTGTTTCTACCGGAAGGGCGGCGGGGCGGTATGAAACAATTCTCAATGAGCTTACAGGTGACTCCAAACTTGTATATAACGATATAGTTCTGAATGTTAATCTGTCACCAATGCGGTGCGATGCGGTTTAGAATTTAGTGGCTGGAGCGGGGTGGATACATATACGATCTTGAGAGGCGACCAAATCTGCAGTGATACGTCTATATCGGCATTGATTTTTGTTTACCATCAAGGTCGGATGCGTGGCACGGACGTTGTTCGAAAGATAGTTTCAATGCGAGAGGTTGTCTCCTGTCGGATAATGTGCGGAGACTTAGATGTTGTACTTCAGGTTGAGGCATCCACAAGTGAAAGGTTGCATAAGATGAGGAGCGATATTTCGGTCATGCCTGGTGTTATCAATACAGTGACCTCGTTTTTACTTTCGGCTATGAAGTGAGTCACGGAGTTTTTGCCAGTCTCTACGAGCGTTTTGCTCGTAAATACGTGCTATTTGCCATACTCAGACAGGCAAGAACCCCGTTTATAATTAAAGACGCACAACATAAGGCTTGGTCGTAACTGAATATAAAATTGCTATCGTTCGGACACGATAAGACGTTGATTGTGCGCGTTGGCGCTGAGGGCCATGGTGGTTCGGGTGCATACCCGGAGGAGTTCCGACGTTATGGTTACCTGCGCCTGTCGGTAGGCCTTGAAGATCCTGAGGATCTGATCAAGGACATCTCTGCTGTGCTGAATGAGACATTTCCGAGTATCTAAGTGTCGTTGGAAGTATTCCAGAACCAAACTTTGGTTAAGTCTTTCCAGGTTTTCGGCGTACGGCGGCTAGCATTTTAATCATGAGAGCTCTCGCGTTTGTCGGACTAATTAAATGAATTTATTCTCCTGAATATTTAATGCGTATTTATTATGCGCGATATTCGGGAGTTACTTTATTCAGCAATAAAATGGCTCAAGCCGCCTTTGATTTCTCCCGACTGCCGCTCGCGGTGTCGCGGTGTCGCGGAACAGCCGAGGCGACATGCCGAACGTCGATTTGAAATGCCGGCTGAAGTGGGAACTGCTGCTATAGCCCCAGGCGTAGGCGATCTCGGTGAGCGAGCGGTGGGCATGTTCCCGGTTGCGCAGGTCTTCGGCACAACGTGACAGGCGCCGCTGCCAGATGTATTCGCTGACACTGCACCCCAGTTCATCCTGGAAGGCGCGGTGCAGGCTGCGCACCGAGCACCGTTCGGCGTTGGCGATGCGTTCGATGGTCAGGTCGCGGTCGGCCAGGTGGCGCTCGATGTACGCCTTGAGGCGGTTTTGCTTGAAGAAGCGGAAGTCGTGTTCGAGTTGCTTTTCTTCCTGTTTGTTCTTCAGCGCGTTATCCAGCAGCCCGGTGATGCTGTCACCGATCAGCCCGGCCGAATGGTTGTTCAGCAAGGGGTATTGGTTGTAGGCATCGCTGATCAGGTGCATGAGCATCCGCCCCAGTCCATTGCGACCGTTAAGGTGCATGTCGGCGGTTTGCGCGAGCGGCTCGGATGCTCCCTGGAACAGCAGGATGAAGTGTTCGCAACCTTGCGTGCTGGTCACGTTGAACGGTTTGCCGCAGTCCACCAGGAGCATTTCGTCAGGGGCCAGCACGCTGCTTTGCTGGGAGACACGAGCATGGCGCGTTGCGGGCCGCTGAGCATCCAGCTGCCATCGGCTTGCGCCTGGCTGTCCATGTCCAGCATCCGCCGATAGAAATCGATTTGCCGTTGCGCGTCCTTGCTCGCCAGGTGCAGGTAGCACAGGCGTGCAGGTGTGGAAGTTTGGAGTGTTTGCATAACCACCTCTGTGCTTGAAGGTTCAATGAAAGACGGGCGCGATGCTCGGCTCGATTGCGCTGCTGTGGGCCACGGCGATGCCGAACAGCGACTGCAACGATTCGGCGGCCTGGGTTTCGGTAGCCTTGTCGAAAATCGCGGCGATATAGCGATCCGGGCGCAGCAGCAGGAACGGGTGTGAATCGCCCAGCAGGGTTTTGAGCTGGCCTTCACGGTCCTGGAGCACCGTGCAGCCCGGGATCGACGGCATGGCATGGACGGACGCGGGCAGGATCAGGATGCGTCTGGCTTCAAGGTGGCTCCAGAGGCCATGCTGGAGTTCATCGATACGCTGGCGGGTCGGGTCGCCGTATTGAATCAAGGCGAAGCCGGCGCCGATGGCGTCATCGAGCAGGCGTTCCTGGCCGTGGGCGTCGGTGAGCATCGGTTGCGGGAACATCTGTCCGCAGGACAACGTGCCTGCTTGCCCCTCGGTCAGCACCAGGCCCCGGGTGAAGCGGGGTTTGGGCTTGAAGCGCATTTGCAGGAAATAATCGCGCAACGGCGGCAACAGGCCGATCAAGGCGAATGCGCCACTGATCAGGCGAGCGCGCAGGACGGTAGCCGGTGCCATGACCACGCCGAGGTTCAAGGCCAACTTGATCAATGCCCACGCATGATCACGACGCTCGCTTTCGTAGGACAGCAGTGCGCTTTCCGCCATTTTTCCCTTCAGCACGCCGACCAGCTTCCAGCCCAGGTTGTGGGCATCGCGAACGCCGCTGTTCATGCCTTGCCCAGCATAGGGCGGGGTCAGGTGCGCGGCGTCGCCGGCGAGAAACACCCGTTGCACCTGCCACTGCTCGGCGACCCGGGCATGGAAGGTGTAGACCGTCTTGCGCACGATGGAAACCGGAGCGTCGCCCTTGAACGGGTGTAGCAATGCTTGTAGGCAGGTTTCGTCGAGCACCTGTTCGTCCGTTTCATCGGGCTTGAGCAGGAACTCGAATCGGCGCGTACGGTGAGGGCCGGGCACTTCCACCACCGGACGCCTGGCGTCGCAATACACGCGGGTCTGCCAGAAGGGGTCGTCGTCCTGGTCGGTATCGACCACCAGCCAGCGCGAGGAGAAGCTCGAACCTACCATCTCGATCCCGAGTTGCTTGCGCACCGGGCTACGCCCGCCGTCGCAGGCCACCAGGTAAGCCGCGTGGACTTCCATCAGTTGCCCTTCGGCGTCTCGCACCAGCGTGCACACGCTGTGTTGGTCCTGGGTGAATTCCACCAGCTCGTGGCTGAACCGAGTCGTCAGGCTGGCAAAACGTTCGAGGCCTAGCCTGAGGGTGTTTTCAAACAGCGGTTGGCGAAACGCGTTGCGCTTGGGGAAGCCATACAGCTTGCCGGTCGGCTCGACCTTGCCGAAGCAGCGACCGCCGGGCCGGGTGAAGTAATGCACGCCGTAGCCGGGCACGACATCACGCAGCACGGCAGCATCCAGCCCGATGGCCTGCATGGTGCGCAAGGACTCATCATCGATTGAAACCGCCCGTGGCTCGGTCACGGTGCCCGGCTTGCGGTCGATGATCAGGGTGTCCACATCGGCTTGCCCGAGCAGGTTGGCCAGGGTCAGTCCGGTAGGACCGGCGCCGATGATCAGGACCTGGGTGTTGATGCGTTTGAGGGTTGTCATTGTTATTCCCTTCCGGATGGCTCAGCCCAGTGGCTTGGCGCGGTTGGCGAGCGCAGCCATGCGTTGCGACAGTTCCTGCGCCAGGGCAAGGATCTGCTGTCCTTGTGTCTCTTCCTGGGCACTGTCGCGTTCTCGCACCGGGCGCACGCAACTGATGCTGCCAACGACCTTGCCATCGCCGTCGAAGATCGGCGCGGCCAGGCCATAGACGCCCGCGTCGACTTCACCTGCGCTGGCCACATAGCCTTGGCGACGCAGTTGCTGCAACGAACGACGGAACTGTTCCCAGGTCTGGCCCAGTTGACTGGCGCGCGCCTCTTCGGAGTGGTCGAGAAACAGCTGGCTGTGTTGACGCGGGGTCATGTTGGCGAGGATCGCCTTGGACGTCGCACCCAGGAACAACGGCCTGGGCGAACCACGGGAGTAGCTGACCTCGCTGAACAAGTCCCCGTGCTGGTGAATGCACACGACCTGGTCCTTGAACAGCCGGCAGATCAGCCAGACCTGTTGTTCGCTCCACTGTGGGAAGTTGGGCTCAAGCGCTTGTGCGGCGCGCACAAGGGGGTCGCTCAGGCGCAACTGGCGGTCCCAGGTAATGATCCGTGCGCCCAGGGCATAACGCCCGGCTTCGACCTGGAACAACAGGTTGGCCTCGGCCAATTCGCGCACGTAGCGGTAGATCGTCGAACGGGTAAAACCCAAGGCGCCGCCCATGTCATCCACCGCCCAGATCGGGCTCTGTTCGGTGAACAGGTCGAGTACCCGCAACATGCGCTCCAGGCTCGAGCCTTTGTTGTCGCCATCCTGCTCGGGCAGGTGTTCAGGGGTGTGTAGGTTTTCCATGCTCACTGCTCGTCCACGATGCTGTTGCGCAGGGTGCCGATTCGAGCAATCTCGACCTCCACCTGATCGCCTGGCTTCATCCATACGGGCGGCTCGCGGAACGCTCCGACGCCGCCAGTGGTGCCGGTGACAATCACGTCACCCGGGGCCAGTTCGGTGAGGGTGGAGCAGTACTCGATCAGCTGGCGCACATCGAAAATCATGTCGCTGGTGCGGGTGTGCTGCATCACTTGGCCATTGAGGCGGGTGGTCAATTCCAAATCCTGCGGGTCGCCGATCTCATCGCCGGTCACCAGCCAGGGGCCGAAACCGCCGGTATTCGGGAAGTTCTTGCCGGGGACGAACTGAATGGTGTGCTTCTGCCAGTCGCGGACACTACCGTCGTTGTAGCAGGCATAACCGGCGACGTAGTCCAGCGCGTCGGCATGTTTGACGTGGCGGGCCGCTTTACCGATCACCACTGCCAACTCGCCCTCGAAATCAAGCTTGTGGGACGCGGTCGGGCGAACGATGGGTTGCAGGTGGGCAGCCTGGCTGTCGGCGAAGCGGGTAAAGATCATCGGATAGGTCGGCATTTCCCGACCGGTTTCGCGCACGTGAGTGGCGTAGTTGATGCCGATGCACAGCACTTTGCCCGGGTTCGGGATCACCGGCAGGAACGTCACTTCAGCCAAGGGGATACGCGGCAGGCTTGCCAGGCGCGCAGCGCTCAGTTCGTTCAGACGGTTGTGGCCGATGGCCTGTTTGAGATCGCTGCCAAGGGTTGGCTTGAGCGATTCCAGGTCGATGATTTGATCACCTTCGACCACACCGTAGCTGCTACGGCCTTGGACAATAAAGCTTGCGAGTTTCATGGAGGCTCCTGGAGAAAGGGTAAGCGCTCCATGAAGCCCACATTCCAAGCCGAAATCTGATACCCGATGCTGTACTCCCAATTTCTTTCCGGAGCCAGCCCGTCATGATGCGACCCGACGCCAAAGTCGAAAAAGTGTATCTCTA
>NZ_FYDY01000034.1:0-50701 GCF_900187435.1 Pseudomonas sp. Irchel s3b5 | reverse complement strand
CCAGCACCGAAAGCCACGCCGATGTCGGCGACAAGGCCAACGATGCACTGCGCGTGAACGGCAACGAACTGCGCTGCAAAGTCGTGGGCGAGGGCGGTAACCTCGGCATGACCCAACTGGGTCGTGTGGAATTCGGTCTCAATGGCGGCGGTTCCAACACCGACTTCATCGACAACGCCGGTGGCGTGGACTGCTCCGACCACGAAGTGAACATCAAGATCCTGCTGAACGAAGTGGTTCAGGCTGGCGACATGACCGACAAGCAACGTAATGAGTTGCTGGCGAGCATGACCGACGAAGTCGGTGGTCTGGTGCTGGGCAACAACTACAAGCAGACTCAGGCCCTGTCGTTGGCAGCCCGCCGCGCATTGCCGCGGATTGCCGAATACAAGCGTCTGATGAACGATCTGGAAGGCCGCGGCAAGCTGGATCGCGCCATCGAGTTCCTGCCGGCTGAAGAGGCCATCAACGAACGCATCGCTGAAGGCCATGGCCTGACCCGTGCCGAGTTGTCGGTGTTGATCTCCTACAGCAAGATCGACCTCAAGGAGCAGTTGCTGGGCTCCCTGGTGCCGGACGACGACTACCTGACCCGCGACATGGAAACCGCTTTCCCGCCGACGCTGGTGAGCAAGTTCTCCGCGGCCATGCGCCGTCACCGTCTGAAGCGCGAAATCGTCAGCACCCAGATCGCCAACGACCTGGTCAACCACATGGGCATCACCTTCGTTCAGCGACTCAAAGAGTCGACCGGCATGAGCCCGGCGAACGTGGCTGGCGCTTATGTAATCGTGCGTGACATTTTCCATCTCCCGCACTGGTTCCGTCAGATCGAAGCCCTGGACTACCAGGTCTCCGCCGACGTGCAACTGGAGCTGATGGACGAGCTGATGCGTCTGGGCCGTCGCGCCACGCGCTGGTTCCTGCGCACCCGTCGCAACGAGCAGAACGCTGCCCGTGACGTCGCGCACTTCGGTCCGCATCTGGCAGCGCTGGGCCTCAAGCTCGACGAACTGCTGGAAGGCCCGACCCGCGAAGGCTGGCAGACCCGTTACCAGGCTTACGTCGCGGCTGGCGTGCCTGAGTTGCTGGCGCGCATGGTTGCAGGTACGACTCACCTGTACACCTTGCTGCCAATCATCGAGGCTTCCGACGTGACCGGCCAGAACGCCGCCGACGTAGCGAAGGCTTACTTCGCCGTGGGCAGCGCGCTGGACATCACTTGGTACCTGCAACAGATCAGCGCTCTGCCGGTTGAAAACAACTGGCAGGCCCTGGCCCGTGAAGCGTTCCGTGATGACGTCGACTGGCAGCAACGTGCGATCACCATCTCGGTCCTGCAACAGGGCGACGGCACCCAGGACGTGGAAGCACGCCTGGCGCTGTGGATGGAGCAGCACGCGAGCATGATCGAGCGCTGGCGCACCATGCTGGTGGAAATCCGTGCCGCCAGCGGCACCGATTACGCCATGTACGCGGTCGCCAACCGCGAACTGCTGGACCTGGCGTTGAGCGGGCAGGCGGTTGTACCTGCCGCTGTCGCTGCTGAGCTGGAACCGGCGGCCTGATCAGGCGCTGAATGAAAAAACCCGCATCGAGAGATGCGGGTTTTTTTTGCCTGCAGGTTTTGTGGTGTTTGATCGGGCCTCATCGCGAGCAGGCTCGCTCCTACAGGGGGGCAGGGGCGGTCATCAGTTTTCCAGTGGGATCAGCACTTTTTCGTCCGGCGCCAATACCATGAACACCAGCAACCTGGCAGGTTGGGTCGCGCTGGCGTTTTTCAGCAATTCGTCTTTCAGCACCGTGACCTTTTCCGAAGGCTCATGGGCAAACACCGAGGCAGAAACCATTAGGGCCAGGGCGGCAAGAGGGGCAGCACAAAAGAGGACAACGTTCATGGTTCATCACCTGCGAGGGTTGGTCGTTGCAAACCACAGTAGTGCGCAAGCGGTAGCCGTTAAACAGCCAATATTCGGGAAGGAGAGGGGACCAATGATAGGGCTAAGGGGATCAACTGTGGCGAGGGAGCTTGCTCCCGCTGGGCTGCGCAGCGGCCCCAAGTCCAGCAGATGCGCAGGGTCAGGCACGCGGTTGCTTGATTTGCGTCTGCTGCGCAGACGAACGGGAGCAAGCTCCCTCGCCACAGGTGTTTTTTTTAAACGATCGGAAAACTATTGAAGTCCACGGCATTGGCCAACTGGCTGTCGATCAGACTGATAAAACCCTGCACTTCAGGGCGATCGAAGTGCGCATGCATGGCTTCTTCCGACTGCCAGCGGGCGCTGACGGTCCAGCGGTTGGTGTCCTCGGGGCAGCGGTCGACCATATAAGAATCACAGCCCGGCAGTTCACGCAGGGTGTCGACAATCTTTTGCAGTTGCTTACCCAGTTCGTCCGAGCGGCCGGCGGCGGCCTGCACCTGTACGGTATTGATCACTTCATGGGCCATTGTTCTCACTCCTGAATCAGGCCGGACGAATCCTGCTCATTGAGGGATCACGCCTATCCAGAATAGGCCCGCACCTGGGGACCGCCAATAGCCAATCGCCGGATAAAGCCGCAGGCGAATCGTTCAGGCCACCTGCTGCAGGATGTCGCGCAGACGGTCCAGGGCAATGTCGATATCAAGGGTTTCGATGGCGCCAAACCCGAAGAAAAGCCCGGCCCGTGGTGCTTCCTGATAGAAAAAGCTGTCGATGGAGTACAGGCTGACTTCGTTTTTTTTCGCCAGTTCGATCACCAAGGGAATATCCATCGGCACTTTGCACATCACCACCATGTGGAAACCCGCCGTGCTCGGCACCGCCTCAAGCCAGGGCGAGAGGTCGCCAGCCATGCGCGTCAGGATGCGGTCGCGGCGACCGGCATAGATCGTATGGCAGCGTCGAATGTGTTTGAGCAGGCAACCCTCGGCGATGAACTTGGCCAAAGCCCATTGCGGCAGGGTGGACGTGTGCAAATCGGTGAGCTGTTTGGCCCGCACCACGGCTTCGAGGATGGCCGGCGGCAGGATCGTGTAGCCCAGCCGCAGTTCTGGCAGCAGGGTTTTGGAGAACGTGCCGACGTACGCAACGATCCCGCATTCATCCATGCTTTGCAGCGAGTCGGTGGGCCGTCCTTCATAACGGAATTCGCTGTCGTAATCGTCTTCGATAATGATCGCGCCCAGTTCCTGAGCCTTGGCGAGCAACGCCACCCGGCGCGCCTGGCTCATGGGCATGCCGAGCGGAAACTGGTGGGACGGGGTGACATAGATCAGCCGAGTGCCGAGGGGGATTTTGTCGACCACAATGCCTTGGGCATCCACCGGAACGCCGATCACCGTGGCGCCATGGGTGCCGAACAACAGGCGTGCCGGCGGATAACCGGGGTCTTCCATGGCGACGATGCTGCCCGGACGGATCAACACCCGGGCAATCAGGTCCAGCGCTTGCTGCGCGCCGTTGCACACCACCACGTCTTCGTCCTGGCAAATGACCCCGCGAGAGAACGCGATGTGCTGTGCGATGGCGTTGCGCAGCGCCGGCAAGCCTTCGGGCAGGCTGTAATAGCCTTTTGATGCCGCAATCTGGCGCAATGCATGGGCGGTGCAGCGTCGCCAGTCATCGTGGGGAAACTGCCCCTTGGTGGTGGCGCCGCCAATGAAGTCGTAACGCAGCGAGCCCTCCAGCGTCGGGTGGCGCAAAAACACCGGCAGGTTGCGCCAGGATTCGATCACCTCACAACCGGCCAGCTCCGAGTGACTCTGCTTGTGCTGCACTTTCGACGTCCGTGCGTTGACGTAGGTGCCTTTGCCCACCACGCCGGTGAGGAAGTTTTCGTAGGTCAGTTGTGCGTAGGTGTCGGAAATGGTCTTGCGCGAAATGCCCAGTTGTTCGGCCAACAGGCGACTGGGCGGCAGTTGCGCCCCGGCTGCCAGGCGACCGGTCTCGATGGCGCTGCGCAGTTGGTTGTACAACTGGCCGGCGAGGTCTTTGCGGCCATTGATGACAACATGTAGTTCCATACCGCCAAGCTCCGGAGCAATTGAGGCGCGTGTGCGTCGCACCAGATTACCCTCATCCGTGTGTTGTCCAGAAGTTGCGTCGCGTAATGGCCTGATTGCCGGTCTGAAAATTGAGGCCAATCAAACCTGTGGGAGCAAGCTCGCCCCCAGATTTTTATAATCGCCACAACATTAGATAGCGGTATAGAGTGAACAGCCATGTCTGTATCAAGGATTGAATCACTCATGCCCACCACCGATCCCGTCATCACCCTCGAACGCTTCAGCGAATCGCACATCGAGGGTATTACCGCGCTTTACAACGATCCGTTGATAGGTCGTCAAACCCTGCAAATGCCGTTTCAATCCACCGAACTCTGGCGTAAACGCCTGGCTCAGGATCACGAGCGGTTGGTGAAAGTTGTGGCCCTGCATCAAGGGACCGTGATCGGCAACATCGGCCTGGAACAGTATTCGCGCAGTCGTCGTAGCCATGCCGGCAGTTTCGGTATGGGCGTCGCCGTCGCGTGGCAGGGCAAGGGTGTCGGTTCGAAGTTGCTGGCGGCGGCGCTGGATATCGCCGACAACTGGATGAACCTGCACCGGGTCGAGCTTTCGGTGTATGCGGACAATGAAGCGGCCATCGCGCTGTATCGAAAGTTTGGCTTCGAAACTGAAGGCCTGTTTCGTGACTACGCCGTGCGCGATGGCGTGCTGGTGGACACCTTTAGCATGGCACGCCTGCGTCACAAGCCACAGGCGGTTTGAGTCAAACGCCTGGTGCGAGGTTTGCCTTGGGCATTCAGCCGGAGGTGCCGCTCACGCGTTTAGTCGTACGCGTGCGGCGCGCATCTGCCATGCTCAACCTCCGTAGCACCGCTCCAATCAAAGGAACACCGCAATGGACGATGTACAGCAACTGGGTGAAATGCTGCGCCACTACGCAGAAAGTGAAGCGCATAAAAAGCAATTGTTCGAGTCTCAGTCGGCGGTTTGGGCGGCGCGCATCAGCGAGCTGTTCGATCAGATCGAGCAATGGCTGGCGCCGGTGCAGGCGCCGAGTCTGCTGGAGGTGAAACGCGACGCGTATGTCGCCTCGGGCCCCAGCATTCCGGTTGAGACATCGACCTTCAAGACCGAGAAACTGTCCATCGTGATTACCGGTAAACCGGTGGAATTTGTTCCGGAAGTGATGGGCACGGGCGGCCAGGTTGCTTTGGGGATCGCG
Source organism: Pseudomonas sp. Irchel s3b5 (assembly GCF_900187435.1). Taxonomy (NCBI): domain Bacteria; kingdom Pseudomonadati; phylum Pseudomonadota; class Gammaproteobacteria; order Pseudomonadales; family Pseudomonadaceae; genus Pseudomonas; species Pseudomonas sp. Irchel s3b5. The sequence goes on along the minus strand of NZ_FYDY01000034.1, from coordinate 45,488 downwards.
GGCTTGACGGCTGCGCGCCTTGGCAGCGTTTCACTGGTTTGCCAACCACCGGCCAATAGTTGGCAATGGCGCAAGACCAATGGTTTGAAAGATCCGGATGTCTTCGAGTTCGATGCGAATTTTCTGGCGCAGCAGTTGCAAGGCTTGATTCCCCGCAACCGCATTTGACTGTTCCAGAGATGAGCGCTGCGCCCGCTTCTACAGGTAGCGGGCCCCGGCTCACTTCAACGCCGGATCACCCATGTTCATTTTCTTCCAGCCTTGCAACAGCAGCTGGGCTTTCGGTTCCTGGCCGTTGTCGGGGTAGCACTGGATCAGCGACAACCGCGCATTGCGGTTGGCCGGTTGCACTTTGAGCAATCTTTCCAGTTCCTCGCAGGCCTGATCGACCTTGCCACTGTCATGCAGCGCCACCGCCAGCACGTAACCGAACTGGGCGCTTTGTGGCTCCAGTTGTGCGGCTTTGCGCAGGAAAGGCATGGCCTGATCCGATTTGCCAGCCCGCACCAGTGACAAACCCTGGGTGTGTTGCAGCAGGGCAGCGTCGGGATGGTCCTTGAGGCTTTGCGCCAGCAACGCCTGAGCGTCCTGACCACGGCCATTGGCCTCCAGCCATTCACTTCATAACCCAGCGCGACGCCACCGGCGATGGAGTACAGCCACAGGGCCAGGCGATCGGTCGTTTGCTCTGCGTGATGCTTGAACGGAATTTCAACTGGAGCCTGGCGCTGACGCTGGAACCACAAGGCACCGGCCGCCGCGAGCAGGGGCCCGGCGACGGCCCTGGCGGTATTGGCGGCATAGAGTTGGCCACCGGCCTTGCCCAGGTGTTGCGGGTCGCTGGTCAGCGAGCGAACCAACACCGGCAAGGTGCCGCCCATCAGCAGCGCGGGAATGCCCACCAGCGCAAACGGCAACACCCAGACCAGCGGCCCGATCTGTTGTTCCAGCCAGGCAAACGGACTGGCCGCCAGACTCATGGCGAAAGTCGCACCTACGCCAAGTACGGCCACCAGCACTTCCAGCCCGGCGTACAACAGCACCGGTTGTTGCATCCGGTCGGCCCAGCGTCCAAACAGCAAACCGCCCAACGCCAACCCGGCAAAAAATGCACTGATCCCCGTGGTGATGGCGTACACCTCGACGCCCACCACCAACGACAACTGCTTGATCCACAGCACCTGGTACACCAGCGCCGCAGCACCGGAGACGAACAGCAGCAGGGCGGGCATCAGCAGCGCAGGGGAGACGACATCAGGGGCAGGTATGGCCGACGACTTGCTGGCGACACGTGAGGGCATGGATTTGTTGCCTTTTGCCAATTTCGACGTAAACACAAACCTTGTAGGAGCTGGCTTGCCAGCGAAAGCGGTGGTTCAGTCAGTATCTATATCGACTGTAAAGACGACTTCGCTGGCAAGCCAGCTCCTACAGGGGTTGTGTTCGCATTTCATAAGTGAGTCCGCTCGCCGGTGTCTTCGATCTTGCCGTTGGCGAAGCTGTGGATCACGCCGCGCGGAGTGTTGGCCTTGACGAAGGCCGCGTCGTCCTTGGGCCAGTACGGACGCTCGGGTCTCGATCACCGAGGACCTGAAAAACTCGGCCAGCAAAATCGACTGCACCTTTCCGGGCAATGGATCGGGTGGCTGGCATTGTTGCCGGCCCTGTTGGCATTGGTCTGGTTCACCCGCCCGCTCGTAAATCGCGCCTGCCTGGCCTGGCAAGCGCGACTCAGCGCCCGGCACGCTGCCTGGCTGGAATCGGCCGACTCAGCCCGCGCCTGCAAACGTTCCTGTGCGCCTGTTACGGCCGCGAGCCGGCCAGTGATCAAGCGTTGCTTCAACTCAAGCAATCCTTGTCTACGCTGCATAGTCAGGCTGAACGCAACAAAGAATCAGTTCTTCTTCGCCTGTTCCCAAACCCGCTCTTCCTGCTCCCTCAGTTCCGGCGTGAATTCAGCGCCAAAATCTTCGGCTTCAAACACCTGGCGAATTTCAATCTCGGCCTCGGTGCCCGGCATTGGGTTGGGGCAACGCTTGACCCATTCGATGGCTTCTTCTTTTGACTTCACCTTCCACAACCAGAAACCGGCGATCAATTCCTTGGTTTCAATGAACGGTCCGTCGATCACTGAGCGATTTTCGCCCGAGAACTTCACACGGGCACCTTTACTGCTCGGGTGCAGGCCCTCGCCCGCGAGCATGATGCCGGCCTTGACCAGTTCTTCGTTGTAGTTGCCCATGGCGGTCAGGAGTTCCTGGCTGGGCATCACGCCGGCTTCAGAATCGGGGCTGGCTTTGATGATGATCATGAATCGCATGGTGGTGTCTCCGCTGGATTTTTGAAGATTCGCTGGATAGTCGAACGGCTCCTGCTTGAATCGACAACACGGCCCGCTAATTTTTTGGCCGCCGCTCCCACAGGGTTTTGTGTTGTTCAAAGGAAGGAGGGCGGCAAGTTGTATCCAATTATTGTCGCCGATGCGTGACAATTTGTTTTTGCCATAGGTCGTAGGACAATTTCGTGGTTAACTTCTGCCTCGTCAAAAACTCTCCACCACCACGTCAGAAGGACTCCGTTCATGGCTCAAGTCACTCTTAAAGGCAACCCGGTTCAAGTCAACGGCCAACTGCCTCAAGCCGGCTCGAAGGCGCCAGCCTTTTCCCTGGTTGCCGGCAATCTGTCCGACGTCACCCTGAAAGACTTTGCCGGCAAGCGCAAAGTGCTGAACATCTTCCCAAGCGTCGATACCCCGACCTGCGCCACTTCCGTGCGTCAGTTCAACGCCAAGGCCGGCGACGTCGCCAACACTGTCGTGCTGTGCATCTCCGCTGACCTGCCGTTCGCCCAAGCCCGTTTCTGCGGCGCCGAAGGCCTGGAAAACGTACAGAACCTGTCGACCCTGCGCGGCGCCGAGTTCATCGAAAACTACGGTGTTGCCATCGCTGACGGCCCGCTCAAAGGCCTGACCGCCCGTGCCGTTGTGGTACTGGACGAGAACGACAACGTGCTGCACAGCGAGCTGGTTGGCGAAATCGCTGACGAGCCGAACTACGAAGCGGCACTTGCTGTTCTGAAATAAGCGTAGCTTTTACACTTATTAACGGCCTGGCTCTGTCCAGGCCGTTTTCATTTGTGCTTCAGTGTCTTACAGAAAACTCCTGTTACGTAAGCCGAAGGTAAATTGCCGGTAAAGGCGCTTTGCTTAAGAGCCGCCAGTGCTTATCGTTCAGCCTCATGTAAAACAAGCCCACGCGCCCAATGGTTGATCTCTCAATGCAATCCTCCGCTTCCCGTAATCCCCGTCGCTGGCTGTTTGGCCTGCTCGTCCTGTTGGTCATCGCCGCCCTGTGCTGGAAGTTCTGGCCCGATGGCGCTGTCCCGAAAGAAGGGGCGGGACAGAAAGCCACGGCCGGGCACACTGGCCGGCCGGGCGGGATGCGGCCGGGGTTCGGCGGTGCTTCAGGGCCGGTTCCGGTGCGCGTCGCCCCGGCGGTCAAGGGTGATTTCCCGCTGTACTACAAGGCGCTGGGCACCGTCACGGCGTTGAACACCATCAATGTGCGCAGCCGCGTTGGCGGTGAACTGATGAAGATCAATTTCGAAGAGGGGCAGATGGTCAAGGCTGGCGACCTGCTCGCCGAGATCGATCCGCGTCCGTACCAGAACGCCTTGCTGCAGGCTGAAGGCACCTTGTTGCAGAACCAGGCGCAATTGAAAAACGCCCAGGTCGATGTCGAGCGCTATCGCGGCCTGTACCGCGAAGACAGCATCGCCAAGCAAACCCTGGACACCGCAGAAGCGCTGGTCGGTCAATACATGGGCACGGTCAAGACCAATCAGGCGGCGGTCAACGACGCCAAGCTCAATCTCGAATTCACCAAGATCCGCGCACCCATTGCCGGACGCGTCGGCCTGCGCCAATTGGACGTGGGTAATCTGGTCGCGGCGAACGACACCACGGCGCTGGTGATCATCACCCAGACCCAGCCGATCAGTGTGGCCTTCACGCTGCCGGAAAACAGCCTCGAAACCGTGCTCGCCCGTTATCGCAGCGGTGCCAAACTGCCCGCCGAAGCCTGGGATCGCGGTGACACCAAACTGCAAGCCACTGGCGTATTGCAGAGCCTGGACAACCAGATCGACGTCACCACCGGCACCCTGAAATTCAAGGCCCGCTACGAGAACCGCGATCAGTCGCTGTTCCCCAATCAGTTCGTCAACGTTCGCTTACTGGCCGATACGCTCAAAAACGTCGTGTTGGCACCGTCCGCCGCGATCCAGTTTGGCACCAACGGCACGTTCGTCTATGCCCTCGACGGTGACAAAAAGGTCAAGATTCGCCAGTTGAAAATCGGTGCCAGCGACGGCACCAACACCGTCGTCACCGAAGGCCTGGTCGCAGGTGATCGCGTGGTGCTGGAGGGCACTGACCGTCTGAAGGAGGGCAGTGAAGTCGAAGTGGTCAACGACAGCCAGGACGTACCCGCCACGCCAACCGGACAGCTGCAAGGCAAGTCGGCAGCCACTGCGCCTGAGCCGGCAACCACCGACAAGGCGAAAAAGGGCGGCGCATGAATCTCTCGCGGCTGTTCATTCTTCGCCCGGTAGCCACCACCCTGAGCATGCTGGCCATTATCCTGGCCGGTATCATCGCTTATCGGCTGCTGCCGGTGTCGGCACTGCCTCAGGTCGATTACCCGACCATTCGCGTCATGACGCTGTACCCCGGCGCCAGTCCGGACGTCATGACGAGCGCCGTGACCGCGCCGCTGGAGCGGCAGTTCGGGCAAATGCCCGGCCTGACGCAAATGGCATCCACCAGTTCCGGCGGTGCGTCGGTGCTGACCCTGCGTTTCAGCCTCGACATCAACATGGACGTGGCCGAGCAGCAAGTGCAGGCGGCGATCAACGCGGCCACTAACCTGCTGCCCAAGGATTTGCCGGCGCCACCGGTGTACAACAAGGTCAACCCGGCCGACACCCCGGTACTGACCCTGGCGATCACCTCCAAGACTATGCTGTTGCCCAAGCTCAATGACCTGGTCGACACGCGCATGGCGCAGAAAATCGCCCAGATCAGCGGCGTCGGCATGGTCAGCATTGCCGGCGGTCAACGTCAGGCGGTGCGGATCAAGGTCAACCCCGAGGCGCTGGCCGCCAATGGCCTGAACCTGTCGGACGTGCGCACCCTGATCGGCGCGTCCAACGTCAACCAGCCCAAAGGCAACTTCGACGGCCCGACCCGGGTGTCGATGCTCGATGCCAACGACCAACTGACCTCGCCGAAGGATTACGCCAACCTGATCCTGGCTTACGCCAATGGCGCGCCGTTGCGGCTCAAGGACGTCGCGGAAATCGTCGACGGTGCCGAAAACGAGCGACTGGCCGCGTGGGCCAATGAAAATCAGGCCGTGCTGCTGAACATCCAGCGTCAGCCCGGCGCCAACGTCATCGAAGTGGTCGACCGGATCAAGGCCCTGTTGCCAAGCATCACTGACAACCTGCCGGCTGGTCTCGACGTCGTGGTACTGACCGATCGCACCCAAACCATCCGCGCCTCGGTCAAGGACGTGCAGCACGAATTGCTGATCGCCATTGCCCTGGTGGTCATGGTCACGTTTCTGTTTTTGCGCCGGGCCAGCGCGACGATCATTCCGTCGGTCGCCGTGCCGTTGTCGTTGATCGGCACGTTCGGCGTGATGTACCTGGCGGGGTTTTCGGTCAATAACCTGACCCTGATGGCGCTGACCATCGCCACCGGTTTTGTGGTGGACGACGCAATCGTCATGCTGGAGAACATTTCCCGCTATATCGAAGAGGGTGACAGCCCGCTGAACGCGGCGCTCAAGGGCGCCAAACAGATCGGTTTCACCCTGATTTCCCTGACCCTGTCGCTGATTGCGGTGCTGATCCCGCTGCTGTTCATGGCCGATGTGGTCGGGCGGTTGTTCCGTGAGTTTGCGATCACCCTGGCGGTGGCGATCCTGATCTCCCTCGTCGTTTCCCTGACCCTGACCCCGATGATGTGCGCACGCTTGCTCAAGCGCGAACCCAAGGAAGAAGAGCAGGGCCGTTTCTACCGCGCCAGCGGTGCGTTCATCGACTGGATGATCGCTGCCTACGGGCGCAAGTTGCAGTGGGTGCTCAAGCACCAGCCGCTGACGTTGCTGGTGGCTATCGGCACGTTGGCGCTGACGGTGGTCCTGTACATGGTGGTGCCCAAGGGCTTTTTCCCGGTACAGGACACCGGCGTGATCCAGGGGATTTCCGAGGCGCCGCAATCGATTTCCTTTGCGGCCATGAGCGAGCGCCAGCAGGAACTGGCCAAGGTCATCCTTGCCGACCCTGCGGTCGAGAGCCTGTCGTCCTACATCGGCGTGGATGGCGACAACTCGACACTCAACAGCGGTCGCCTGCTGATCAACCTCAAGTCTCACAGCAATCGCGATCTGACGGCGCCCGAGGTGATCGCTCGTCTGCAACCGGAAGTGGACAAACTGGTGGGCATCCGCCTGTTCATGCAGCCGGTGCAGGATCTGACCATCGAGGATCGCGTCAGCCGTACGCAGTACCAATTCAGCATGTCGTCGCCGGATTCAGAACTGTTGAGCCAGTGGAGCGGGCGTCTGGTGGACGCCCTGGTAGATCGCCCGGAGTTGACCGATGTCGCCAGCGATTTGCAGGACAAGGGCTTGCAGGTCTATCTGGTGATCGACCGTGATGCGGCCTCGCGGGTCGGGGTGTCGGTGTCGAACATCACCGATGCGCTGTACGACGCTTTTGGTCAGCGACAGATTTCGACGATCTACACCCAGGCCAGCCAGTATCGCGTGGTGCTGCAATCGCAGTCGGGTGAAAAGATCGGCCCGCAGGCGCTTGACCAGATCCACGTCAAGACCACCGATGGCGGACAGGTGCGCCTGTCCAGCCTGGCGCACATCGAAGAGCGCCAGGCACAACTGGCGATCACCCACATCGGCCAGTTCCCGGCGGTGATGATGTCCTTCAACCTCGCACCCGGCGTGGCATTGGGGCATGCGGTGGAGATCATCGAGCAAGTGCAGAAGGACATCGGCATGCCGATTGGCGTGCAGACCCAGTTCCAGGGCGCGGCCGAGGCATTCCAGGCGTCGTTGTCGAGTACCTTGCTGCTGATTCTGGCGGCGGTAGTGACCATGTACATCGTGCTCGGTGTGCTCTACGAGAGCTACATCCACCCGATCACCATTCTCTCGACCCTGCCATCGGCGGCGGTCGGTGCGCTGCTGGCGTTGATCCTCAGCGGCAACGACCTGGGCATGATCGCGATCATCGGCATCATCCTGTTGATCGGCATCGTGAAAAAGAACGCGATCATGATGATCGACTTCGCCCTCGACGCCGAGCGCAATCAGGGCATGGACCCGGAAACGGCGATCTACCAGGCAGCGCTGTTGCGTTTCCGACCGATTCTGATGACCACCCTGGCGGCGTTGTTCGGTGCGGTGCCGTTGATGCTGGCCACCGGTTCTGGCGCGGAGCTGCGTCAGCCGTTGGGTCTGGTGATGGTGGGTGGCTTGTTGCTGAGCCAGGTGCTGACCCTGTTTACCACCCCGGTGATCTACCTGTATTTCGACCGCCTCGGTCGCCGCTGGGGGCGCAAACCTGAGTCCGTGGAAGCGGTAGAGCAGCCATGAACCTGTCCGGACCTTTCATCAAACGCCCGGTCGCGACCATGTTGTTGAGCCTGGCAATCATGCTGCTGGGTGGGGTGAGCTTCGGCCTGTTGCCAGTTTCACCGCTGCCGCAAATGGACTTCCCGGTGATCGTGGTGCAAGCCAGCCTGCCCGGTGCGAGCCCGGAGGTCATGGCGTCGACCGTGGCCACGCCGCTGGAGCGTTCCTTCGGCGCCATCGCCGGGGTCAACACCATGAGCAGCCGCTCCAGCCAGGGCTCGACCCGGGTGATCCTGCAATTCGACCTGGACCGCGACATCAACGGCGCGGCGCGGGAAGTGCAGGCGGCGATCAATGCCTCGCGCAACCTGCTGCCCAGCGGGATGCGCAGCATGCCGACCTACAAGAAGGTCAACCCGTCCCAGGCGCCGATCATGGTGCTGTCGCTGACTTCGGACGTGCTGGAAAAAGGCCAGCTCTACGACCTGGCCTCGACCATCCTGTCCCAGAGCCTGTCGCAAGTGCAGGGCGTGGGCGAAGTGCAGATCGGCGGCAGCTCCCTGCCGGCGGTGCGCGTCGAGCTCGAGCCGCAGGCGCTGAACCAGTACGGCGTGGCGCTGGACGATGTGCGCAACACCATCGCCAATGCCAACGTGCGCCGACCCAAGGGTTCGGTGGAGGACGGCCAGCGTTTATGGCAGGTGCAGGCCAACGACCAGTTGGAAAAAGCCAAGGACTACGAGTCGCTGATCATCCATTACGCCGACGGCGCGGCCCTGCGTCTGAAGGATGTGGCCAAGGTCAGCGATGGCGTCGAAGACCGTTACAACAGCGGTTTCTTCAACGACGACTCTGCGGTACTGCTGGTGATCAACCGGCAGGCCGGTGCCAACATCATCGAGACCGTCAACGAGATCAAGGCCCAGTTGCCGGCGTTGCAGGCCGTGCTGCCCGCCAGCGTCAAACTGAACCTGGCCATGGACCGCTCGCCGGTGATCAAGGCCACGCTGCACGAAGCGGAAATGACCCTGCTGATCGCCGTGGCGTTGGTAATCCTGGTGGTGTTCCTGTTTCTCGGTAACTTCCGCGCCTCGCTGATCCCGACCCTGGCGGTGCCGGTGTCGCTGGTGGGTACCTTTGCGGTGATGTACCTCTACGGTTTCTCGCTGAACAACCTGTCGCTGATGGCGCTGATCCTCGCCACGGGGCTGGTGGTGGACGATGCCATCGTGGTGCTGGAAAACATCTCCCGGCACATAGACAAAGGCGTGCCGCCGATGAAAGCCGCGTACCTCGGCGCCCAGGAAGTCGGTTTCACGTTGCTGTCGATGAACGTCTCGCTGGTGGCGGTATTCCTGTCGATCCTGTTCATGGGCGGCATCATTGAAAGTCTGTTTCGCGAGTTTTCCATCACCCTCGCGGCTTCCATCGTGGTGTCGCTGATCGTTTCGCTGACCCTGACACCGATGCTCTGCGCCCGCTGGCTCAAGCCGCATACGCCGGGGCAGGAAAACCGGCTGCAACGCTGGAGTCAGAGCGCCAACGAGTGGATGGTCGGTAAATACGCCACGAGCCTGGACTGGGTGTTGCGTCACCGGCTCCTGACGTTGCTCAGTCTATTCGTAACAATTGGCGTTAATATCGCGCTGTATGTTGTTGTTCCTAAAACATTTCTTCCGCAACAAGATACAGGACAGCTGATCGGTTTCGTGCGCGGTGACGACGGTCTGTCGTTCAGTGTGATGCAGCCGAAAATGGAAATCTTCCGTCGTGCGGTGTTGAAGGACGAGGCGGTCGAAAGCGTTGCCGGTTTCATCGGCGGCAGCAACGGCACCAATAACGCCTTCATGCTCGTGCGCCTGAAACCGATCAAGGAACGCAGCATCTCGGCGCAGAAAGTCATCGAACGCTTGCGCAAGGAAATGCCCAAGGTGCCGGGTGCGCAGTTGATGCTGATGGCCGACCAGGACCTGCAATTTGGCGGTGGCCGTGAGCAAACCTCGTCCCAATACTCCTACATCCTGCAGAGTGGCGATCTGAGCGCGTTGCGCGAGTGGTATCCGAAAGTCGTGACGGCGCTCAAGGCCTTGCCGGAGCTGACGGCGATTGATGCCCGCGAAGGGCGGGGTGCCCAGCAAGTGACGCTGATTGTCGATCGCGATCAAGCCAAACGCCTGGGCGTCGACATGGACATGGTCACCTCGGTGCTGAACAACGCCTACAGCCAGCGGCAGATTTCGACGATCTACGACAGCCTCAACCAGTACCAGGTGGTGATGGAGGTCAATCCGAAGTACGCCCAGGACCCGATCACCCTCAAGCAGGTTCAGGTGATCACCGCCGACGGTGCGCGAATTCCGTTGTCGACCATCGCCCATTACGAAAACAGCCTGGAAAATGACCGGGTCAGCCACGAAGGCCAGTTCGCCTCGGAAAGCATTGCCTTCGACATGGCTGCGGGCGTGACCGTGGAGCAGGGCAGTGCCGCCATTGAGCGTGCGATTGCCAAGGTCGGCCTGCCGGAAGACGTGATCGCGAAAATGGCCGGCACGGCCGACGCCTTCGCCGCGACCCAGAAAAGTCAGCCGTGGATGATTCTCGGCGCACTGGTGGCGGTGTATCTGGTGCTGGGTGTGCTGTATGAAAGCTACATCCACCCGCTGACCATTCTTTCGACGTTGCCTTCAGCCGGGGTTGGCGCGCTGCTGTCGATCTATGTGCTGGGCGGCGAATTCAGCCTGATTTCGTTGCTCGGGTTGTTCCTGCTGATTGGTGTGGTGAAGAAAAACGCCATTCTGATGATCGACCTGGCGCTGCAACTGGAACGGCATCAAGGGCTGGAGCCGCTGGAGTCGATTCGCAGTGCCTGCCTGCAACGTTTGCGGCCCATTCTGATGACCACGCTGGCGGCGATCCTCGGTGCCTTGCCGTTGTTGCTGAGCCGCGCCGAAGGCGCCGAGATGCGCCAGCCCCTGGGCCTGACGATCATCGGCGGGCTGATTTTCAGCCAGGTCCTGACCCTTTACACCACTCCGGTGGTTTACCTCTATCTCGACAAACTGCGCCATCGCTTCAACCGCTGGCGTGGGGTGCGTACCGATGCTGCTCTGGAAACTCCGCTATGACTGACCGTTCGCTTATCCATTTGGCCACTGTACGGGGCTCGCGATTGTTGAGCCTTTCACTGTGCATGGTCATGCTCAGTGCCTGCGCCATCGGCCCGGACTATGAGCGTCCGCAAGCCGCCGATCCCGTGCAGTACAAGGCTGCCGAGGGCTGGAGCCAGGCCAATCCGAGTGATGCACTCATTCGCGGCGCGTGGTGGGAGTTGTATGGCGACCGGCAGCTCAATGGCCTGGTCGAGAAACTCAACAGCGCCAACCAGACCGTGGCGCAGTCCGAAGCCCAGTACCGTCAGGCCCAGGCGCTGGTGCGCAGTGCGCGGGGGGCGTTTTTCCCGACAGTGGACCTGTCGCTCGGGAAAAATCGCTCCAGCCAAGGCACCGGCAGCAGTAGTTCGAGCCTGACCAGTTCTTCCAGCGGTATCCGTGACACCTACACCGCCGAGGCAGGTGTGAGTTGGGAAGCGGATGTCTGGGGTAAATTGCGTCGCGGTCTGGAAGCCGACACCGCCAACGCCCAGGCCAGTTTCGCCGACCTGGCGGCCATGCGCCTCAGCCAGCAGTCGGAGTTGGTGCAGAACTATCTGCAATTGCGCGTGATCGACGAGCAGAAACGCTTGCTGGAAGCTACCGTCGAGGCATATCAGCGTTCGCTGAAAATGACCGAAAACCAGTATCGCGCCGGGGTTTCCGGCAAGGACGCGGTGGCCCAGGCGCAAACGCAGCTCAAGAGCACCGAGGCTGATCTGGTTGACTTGATCTGGCAGCGCGCCCAGTTCGAGAACGCTATCGCGGTGTTGATCGGCTTGCCGCCGGCCGAATTCGGCCTGGCCGAAACCCGAGACATTCCGCAGTTGCCACAGGTGCCGCTGAACCTGCCTTCGCAGCTGCTGGAGCGGCGTCCGGACATTGCGTCCGCCGAACGCTCGGTGATCGCCGCCAACTCCAACATCGGCGTGGCGAAGGCCGCTTACTACCCGGACTTTACGTTGAACCTGAACGGCGGCTATAGCAGCAGCACTTCGAAAGATTTGTTCAGTGTGCCCAACCGCTTCTGGTCGGTCGGCCCGCAACTGGCGATGACCTTGTTCGACGGTGGCCAGCGCTCGGCGGAAGTCGATCGCAGTGAAGCCGCCTACGATGAGACCGTGGCCAAATACCGCCAGACTGTGCTCGACGGTTTGCGCGAAGTGGAAAACTACCTGGTTCAACTCAAGGTGTTGCAGGATGAAGCCGTCGTGCGCCAGCAGGCGCTGGATGCGGCCCGTGAGTCGCTGCGATTGACTCAGAACCAATACAAGGCCGGTTTGATCGCCTACCTCGATGTCGTGGTGACCCAGGCTTCGGCGCTGAACAATGAGCGCAGTGCACTGGATCTGCAGCAAAGTCGACTGATCGCCAGTGTGCAGTTGATTGCCGCGCTGGGCGGCGGGTGGGATGGGCAGCTTGATGTAAGCGACACCAAGTGACAACACTGGGTGAGGCTGCTTTTCTGTGGCGAGGGGGCTTGCCCCCGTTGGGCTGCGAAGCGGCCCTCGAAATTATCAGTCAGCCAGCATTTTGCGACCGCTTCGCGCTCGAACGGGGGCAAGCCCCCTCGCCACAAAGGGGTCTGGCTCGGTCACTCCAGCAGTAAAACAAGCGTTTCATCGGACTAATGGCCTTTTGCTTATATTGTGAGTGCGTTCCCTTTTGGAATCAGTACAATCGTGCCATTTGCACCCCCGAGAACGGACGCAATACGGCGGTGATTTCGAGACGTCTCCATGCTCATCGGTAGCTATTCACCCACGCTGGTCATCATTTCCCTCTGTGTAGCGATTCTCGCGTCCTATACCGCGCTGGACCTCACCGGTCGCATTGCCACCGCCAAGGGGCGGGCCGTGCATTTATGGACGACGGGCGGCGCCATCGCCATGGGTATCGGCGTGTGGTCGATGCACTTTATCGGCATGCTCGCGTTCAAGCTGCCGATTGACCTGGGGTACGACATCGCCCTTACGTCGCTGTCCTTGTTGATCGGTGTGCTCTCCAGCGGTTTCGCCCTGTGGCTGGTCAGCCGGCCGAAACTGCCGGCCTGGCAATTGGGGTTCGGCGCGCTGGTGATGGGCGCAGGAATCAGCGCGATGCATTACACCGGCATGGCGGCGATGCGCATGCAGCCGGGGATCGATTACGACCCGACGCTGTTTGGCGCCTCCTTGCTGATCGCCGTGGGCGCTTCGGGTGCGGCGTTGTGGATCGCCTTTCACCTGCGCCAGCACACGCCTCATGTGCGTTTGATCCGTGGTGGCGCCGCCGTGATCATGGGCATTGCCATTGTCGGCATGCACTACACCGGCATGGCCGCGGCGCGTTTTGCCGACGGCAGTTTTTGCGGGGCGGCGGTCAATGGTTTGAACGGCAATGGCCTGGATAATCTGGTGCTGATCACCACGCTGGCTGTGTTGAGTATTGCCTTGCTGACGTCGATCCTCGATGCGCGTCTGGAGGCCCGCACCGCCAGCCTGGCCCTGTCGCTGACCGAAGCCAACCGTGAGCTGACCCAACTGGCCCTGCATGACACCCTGACCGGGCTGCCGAACCGGATACTGCTCGCCGACCGTATCGATCAGGCCATGTCACGGGTGCAGGAAGAGGGCGGCTGTTTTGCCTTGATGTTCATCGATCTGGACGGGTTCAAGCCGGTCAATGATGCCTTCGGACATCACATGGGTGATCTGTTGTTGTGTGAGGTGGCCGCGCGTCTGCGTGAAGACTTGCGCAGTCACGACACCCTGGCGCGGATCGGCGGTGATGAGTTTGTGTTGCTGGTGCAGTTGAACGAGCAGGACGACGCTTTGAACCTCGCGGCGCGTCAGGTCAGTTTGATCGCACGGTCCTTCCGCGTCACCGAGCATGATCTGCACATCTCCGCCAGCGTCGGTATCGCGCTCTTCCCGGGCAACGGCCAAACTGCCCAGGATTTGCTGATGAACGCCGACGCGGCGATGTATCACGCCAAAGGGGCGGGTAAAAACGGTTATAGCTTCTTCGATGTCTCGATGAACAGTAATGCGCGCCGGCAATTGCAACTGCTGCAGGATTTGCGCAACGCCCTGGAGCTTCGAGAGTTCAGCCTGTATTACCAGCCGAAGTTCGATGCCAGCAATGGCCAGCCAATCGGTGCCGAGGCCCTGCTGCGCTGGCAACACCCGACCCAGGGGATGCTGTTGCCGGACAAGTTCATCGATCTGGCGGAAAAGACCGGCCTGATCATTCCAATTGGCGAGTGGGTGCTCAATGAAGCTTGCCGACAAATGCGCGAGTGGTACGTGCTGGGTTACACCGACTGGCGCATCGCGGTGAACCTGTCGGCCATCCAGTTCTGTCACGCCGGTCTGGTGCAGAGCGTCGCCAAAGCCCTGGCCACGCACCATCTGCCGGCCAACAGCCTGACCCTGGAAATCACCGAAACCACCGCCATGAACGACGCCGATGCCAGCATGACCGTGCTTCAGGAACTGTCGGACATGGGCGTTGACCTGTCCATCGATGACTTTGGCACCGGTTATTCGAGCCTGATGTACCTCAAGCGCTTGCCGGCCAATGAGCTGAAGATCGATCGCGGATTTGTCCGTGACCTGGAACGTGACAGCGATGATGCGGCCATTGTCTCGGCCATCGTTGCGCTGGGTCAGGCGTTGGGGTTGCGCATTGTTGCCGAGGGTGTGGAAACCGGTGTCCAGCAGGACTTCCTGACTCAGCTGGGGTGCGATTCGCTGCAAGGCTACTTGCTCGGCCACCCGTTGCCGGCTGAGCACTTCATGATGGAAATCCACCGTGCAGAGCAGCTCGTCGCCAGTCAAGTGTTGATGTGAGGCCATGCAAAACTCTGAATCACGGTTATTCTGAACCTCGACTGCTTACGCTTGGACTGGGGGAAAAGCTCGCATGGATAAAGTCATCGTCATTACCGGCGGCAGCCGCGGCATCGGTGCTGCCACCGCCCTGTTGGCAGCCTCGAAGGGCTATCGGATCTGCATCAACTATCTGGCCGATGAGCAGGCCGCTCACGCTGTGCTGGAGCAAGTCCGCGCCCTCGGCGCGCAAGCCATCGCGGTGCGCGCGGATGTCAGCATTGAAGACGAAGTCATCGCGCTGTTTAACCGGGTGGACGCCGAACTGGGGCGGGTCACGGCACTGGTGAACAACGCCGGCACGGTCGGACAAAAGTCCCGGGTCGAGGAAATGTCCGAATTCCGTATTCTCAAAATCCTCAAGACCAACGTTCTGGCGCCGATGCTGTGCGCCAAGCACGCGGTCCTGCGCATGTCGCCCAGACACGGCGGGCAGGGCGGCAGCATCGTCAATGTGTCGTCGGTGGCGGCGCGCCTGGGGTCACCCAATGAATATGTCGACTACGCCGCCTCCAAAGGTGCGCTGGACACCTTCACCATCGGCCTGTCCAAGGAAGTGGCGGGTGAGGGGATTCGTGTCAATGCGGTGCGCCCTGGCTACATCTACACCGATTTCCATGCGTTGAGCGGCGATCCGGATCGGGTCAGCAAGCTCGAATCAGCCATTCCGATGGCGCGGGGCGGGCGGCCGGATGAAGTGGCGGAAGCGATTGTCTGGTTGTTGTCGGACAAGGCGTCTTATGCGACGGGGACGTTTGTTGATTTGGGGGGTGGGCGCTAAACCCCGGGATTGGTGTTGTCAGTGCCGGCCTCATCGCGAGCATGCTCGCTCCTACAGTGGGTTTGTGGTGTTCACAGATAACCCTGCAGGAGCGAACTTGCTTTTATCAGAACGACCGCACAATCCGCCCCAACGTCTCCATCGCCTTCTCCGAATCCTCAGTCCACGGACTGCCGTAATTCAGCCGAATACAGTTTCTGAAGCGCTGCGTCGGTGAAAAGATCGGCCCCGGTGCAATGCTGATGCCTTGCGCCAGCGCCATCTGAAACAACTTCAACGAATCCATTTGCTCCGGCAACTCCAGCCACAGAAAGTAGCCGCCGGCCGGTTGGCTGACGCGCGTCTGCGCCGGGAAGTACCGGGCGATGGCGGCGAGCATGGCGCTTTGCTGATCTTCCAATGCGTGACGCAGTTTGCGCAGGTGCCGGTCGTAACCGCCGTGTTGCAGATAATCGGCAATGGCGGCCTGGGCGGGCATTGAGGCGCACAGCGAAGTCATGAGTTTCAGGCGTTCGATTTTCTGTGCGTAGCGCCCGGCCGCGACCCAGCCGATGCGGTATCCGGGGGCTAGGCTTTTGGCGAACGAACCGCAGTGCATCACCAGGCCTTCGGTATCAAATGCCTTGGCCGGTTTCGGGGCTTGCTGGCCGTAATACAGTTCGGCGTAGACATCGTCTTCAATCAGCGGCACTTCATGGCGGCGCAACAACTCGACCAGTGCCTGTTTCTTCGCCTCGGGCATGGTCGCGCCCATGGGGTTCTGGAAACTGGTCATGCACCAGCAAACCTTGATCGGGTGGCGCTCCAGGGTTTGCGCGAGCACGCCGAGGTCAATGCCGTCGCGCGGGTGCACGGGGATTTCCACGGCTTTGAGTTTCAGGCGTTCCAATACTTGCAGGCAGGCATAGAACGCCGGGGCTTCGATGGCGACCAGGTCGCCGGGTTCGGTGACCGCTTGCAGGCACAGGTTCAACGCTTCGAGCGCACCGTTGGTGATCAGCAGTTCTTCCATGGGCAGCATCAGGCCGCCGACCATGTAGCGCAGGGCGATTTGCCGGCGCAGTTGCGGGTTGCCCGGCGACATGTCGGTGACGACCATGCGAGGGTCCATCTCGCGGGTGGCGCTGGCCAGGGAGCGGGACAAGCGTTGCAGGGGAAACAGGGTCGGGCTGGGGAACGCCGAGCCGAAGGGTACGGTGTTCGGGTCCTTGATCGAGTCCAGCACCGAGAACACCAGTTCGCTGACATCGACCTCGGTGGACTCGTTGACCTCGCTGCTGATCACCGGCTCGGAAAACTGACTGGGCGTGTGCGCATTGACGAAATACCCGGAGCGAGGCCGGGCGCGGATCAGGCCGCGACGCTCCAGCAGGTAATAGGCCTGGAACACCGTGGACGGGCTGACGCCATAAGTCTGGCTGGCATACCGCACCGACGGTACGCGGTGACCAGGGCCAAGAACGCCGGAGCGGATCAGTTCAGCGATGTCGTCGGCGAATTTTTCGTAGCGTTTCATCGATTGCCCGCAATGGAAGAATGTCGAACGGGTTCTGTGGCGAGGGAGCTTGCTCCCGCTGGGGTGCGAAGCGCCCCTCAAACCTGCTGGCAGGGTGTATCAGGCGAGCTCGCGTTCAACGCTTTGCGTCTGCTGCGCAGCCGAACGGGAGCAAGCTCCCTCGCCACAAAGGTCAGCATCTTAACGGCTCAACGATTCATCGGCGCAACAAACCGGCTCTTCGCTGCGCTGTAAATGCCTGGTTCATCGCTGTCTTCAACCTTGAACTCGATGCTCTGCGAACCGCTGGCCGGGCGTTCGGTGGTCATCGCCACTGACACCGGCACATCGACAATCTCGCCCGGTGCCAGGCTCAGGTCGGTTTTGCCCTGCAACTGGAAGCCGTCGCCCTCGACGAGAGACAGTCGGTAGTCCTGATGCTGTTGAGTTTTGTTGATCACCTTCAGGCTGTAGATGTTTTCGATCTGGCCCAGGCTGTTCTCGCGGAACAGACCACGGTCCTTGCTGACATCGAGTGAGACCATCGGCCGTTCCACGAGCGCAATCACCAGCGCAGCGATCATCACCAGCAGTACGGCGGTGTAGCCGATCAGCCGAGGACGCAGCAGATGTGTCTTGCCACCCTGCAACTGATGTTCCGAGGTGTAGCTGATCAACCCGCGCTCGTAGCCCATTTTGTCCATGATCGAATCGCAGGCATCAATGCACGCCGCACAGCCGATGCATTCCATCTGCAAACCATCGCGGATATCGATGCCGGTCGGGCAGACCTGCACGCAGAGCTGGCAATCGATGCAATCGCCCAGGCCGACGTCGGCGGGTTTGACCTCGCGTTTGCGCGGGCCACGGTTTTCGCCGCGCGCCACGTCGTAGGAAATGGTCAGGGTGTCTTTGTCGAACATCACGCTCTGGAAACGCGCATACGGACACATGTGCATGCACACCGCTTCGCGCAGCCAGCCGGCGTTGATGTAGGTCGCGCCGGTAAAAAACAGCACCCAGAACAGACTGACCCCACTCATTTGCAAGGTCAGCAGTTCTTCGGCCAGCGGCCGGATCGGTGTGAAGTAGCCGACGAAGGTCAGGCCGGTCAGCAGGCTGATTGCCAGCCACAGCGTGTGCTTGGCCGAGCGGCGCATCAGTTTGTTCAGATTCCAGGGCGCTGCTTGCAGTTTGATCCGCTGATTGCGTTCGCCCTCGGTGATTTTCTCGCACCACATGAAAATCCACGTCCAGGAGCTCTGCGGGCAGGTGTAACCACACCAGACACGACCGGCAAACACCGTGATCGCAAACAGACCAAACGCGGCGATGATCAACAGCGCGGACAGCAGGATGAAATCCTGCGGCCAGAACGTGGCGCCGAAAATATGGAACTTGCTTTCGGAAAGGTCCCAGAGCACTGCCTGGCGGCCACCCCAGTTCAACCACACGGTGCCGAAGAACAGCAAAAACAGAACGCCGGCGCCACTCAGGCGCAGGGTACGAAACAGACCGGTAAAGCTGCGGGTGTGGATCAGGTTGTCGCTGGATTTGGCCTTGATCTTATGCGTGGGTAAAGGCTCGAATGTTTCTACGGTTCGGACGGGGATTCTTTCGCTCATGGTCTTTCGCTCATCAGCCTCCATCAGGCGTGAGCAACTATGCGCGGCGATCTGTTTGCATAACAGACTCAGGTAATCCAATAAAAAGCGGATCAGATGGGCTGTAAGCGCCTGCCTGCGTCAACTTGAAGCATCTGTCGCAAGCGTTTGCGGCGGTGTTGATCAAGCTCGGTCAAATCACCGAATGACTGTCGGTCTCTTTCAAGTGCCGACGGCCGTCCACCGCGCCTGCTACGGTCAATGCATCGGCTTCTGCTTCGGTGATGTAGATGCGCTGGCCTTCGAGGTCCACGGCAGACATGGATTTTTCAGCATCGGTGATGATCGTGACGTCCGGGCATAGTCGGATTTCTTCGCCATTGTTTGTGATGAAAAAGCACGTCTGGTTTTCGATGCGCACGGTCATGGAGGAATCCTTTTTTCGGGGGAACCTGAAGTGTCAGGCCGCAACGGCGAGGTATCGTTCTATGCAACCGATTAATGGTCGGCGCGGTCCACCCTCTAACAGTCATTCACAGGGTCAAACGCGATGAACGCTTGGTGGCATGAAGTGTGGGTAACCCTGCAAGCCGAGTTCACCGACATCGGCGACGCCTCGCAATTGACGCGGGTAACCGTGCGTTTGCTGATGGCCGCGGTATTGGGCGGGATTCTCGGGTTTGAACGCGAGCATCAGGGCAAGGCTGCCGGTGTTCGCACCCACATGTTGGTGGCGATGGGGGCGGCGCTGTTTGTATTGGTGCCGCAGATGTCAGGTTCCCAGGCCGATGCCATGAGCCGGGTGGTACAGGGCGTTATTGCCGGGATCGGGTTTCTCGGCGCCGGCACCATTCTGAAAAACCACGAAGGGGATGAAGGCCACGTCAAAGGCCTGACCACCGCCGCAGGGTTGTGGATGACCGCTGCCATTGGCGTCGCGGCCGGATTAGGGCGCGAAGCCACGGCGGTGCTCAGTACGTTGTTGGCGTTGGGAGTGTTCAGCCTGATGCCGCGAATCGTAAAGGTGTTTGAAAAGGATCACACCCCGTAGGCGCAGCCTTCGGCAGGTCTACCGGTCAAGGTTTCACGATGACCGGCGGCATTGTTGGTGGCGGTTCTTCGCGGGGTGGCGGGTTGGTGCCGGGCGGGTCCTTTTCAGGGATCGGCTGCGGATCGCTGGGCGGTATCACCGGGTTGTCGATGTTGGGATCGGGGGTTTCAGCGGGGAAGGGATTGTTCATTGTTTAGCCTCCAGTGGCACATGGCGTGAGTCGTGCTTAAGTTGGATGACGCCTCTTATAGGGGTTGACCGCCCGGCGATGGATTTGATTCCCGCCCGATTGTGCTGAACTTTTCCGGACGCCTGTTGCTCGGAATCTAAGTGAGTCCATCCCGGGGCGGATCGCCCGGCAGGGATGTTCAACAGCCACACGCGCGTCCATGGGGCGTAATAAGGAGAGAAGCTCGATGACGGCCGAAAAACCCACGGAGTTGAGCTACAACCCGCACATCCCGCTGTCGCAGGCGTTGTTGCTGCCGCGCATCGTCATTGAAAACGCCATGCCGACCCTCGAAGGCGGGCAGTTCGCAGTCAAGGCCGTGGTGGGGCAGGACGTGGTGGTGACCGCCAAGGTGTTTGCCGACGGCCACGACAAATTGGCGGTGCGGGTGCGCTGGCATGCCGAAGGCGAGGACACCTGGCAAAGCGATGTCATGGCCGACGTGGGCAATAACGGTTGGCAGGGTCGATTCCGTGTCCCCCTGCAGGGCCGTTATCTGTTTTGCATCGAGGCCTGGATCGATCAGTTCGCCAGTTTCCGTTACGAACTGGAAAAGAAGCACGCCGCCGCGGTGCCGGTCAGTCTGGAATTGCAGGAAGGCCGGCTTCACGTTCAGCAAGCCGCCGAACGCTCGGAAGGTCAGCTCAGCGAGCAACTCGCGGCGCTGCACCATGAACTCTCAGGCCTGCTCGAAACCGAGCAGGTCGCGCTGTTTCTGCACCAGCGTAGCGCCGGCCTGATGGCCCAGGCCGATCATCGCGCCTACCTCAGTCTGAGTCCTGAATACCCACTGGATGTTGAGCGTGAATTGGCGCAATTCGCCAGTTGGTATGAGCTGTTCCCCCGATCGATCACTGACGATCCGGCCCGCCACGGCACCTTCAACGATGTGCACTCACGGCTGGCGATGATCCAGGACATGGGTTTCGACGTGCTGTACTTTCCGCCGATTCACCCCATTGGGCGCAGCTACCGCAAAGGCCCGAACAATTCCCTCACCGCCGGCCCCGATGATCCGGGCAGCCCCTATGCCATAGGCAGCGAGGAGGGCGGGCACGAGGCGATTCATTCGCAGCTGGGCTCGCGCGAAGACTTCCGGCGTCTGGTCGCGGAGGCCGCGGCCCATGGCCTGGAGATCGCCCTCGATTTTGCCATTCAGTGTTCCCAGGATCATCCGTGGCTCAAGCAACATCCCGGCTGGTTCAACTGGCGGCCCGACGGCACGATCAAATACGCGGAAAACCCGCCGAAGAAATACCAGGACATCGTCAACGTCGACTTCTATGCCGTCGAGGCGATTCCCAGCCTCTGGATCGAATTGCGCGACATCGTGGTGGGATGGGTCGAGGAAGGCGTGAAAATTTTCCGCGTCGACAACCCGCACACCAAGCCGTTGCCGTTCTGGCAGTGGCTGATTGCTGATGTGCGTGCGCTGTACCCCGAAGTGATCTTTCTCGCGGAAGCGTTCACCACGCCGGCGATGATGGCGCGGCTGGGCAAGGTCGGTTATTCCCAGAGCTACACCTATTTCACCTGGCGCAACACCAAGTCCGAGCTGGCGACCTACTTCACCGAACTCAATCAATCGCCGTGGCGTGAATGCTACCGGCCGAATTTTTTCGTCAATACCCCGGACATCAACCCGGCCTTTCTTCACGAGTCCGGTCGCCCCGGTTTTCTCATTCGCGCGGTACTGGCGACCATGGGCTCGGGCCTGTGGGGCATGTATTCCGGTTTCGAGCTCTGCGAATCCGCACCGGTACCGGGCAAGGAGGAATACCTCGACTCGGAGAAGTACGAGATCCGTCCCCGGGACTTCAATGCACCGGGCAACATCATTGCCGAGATCGCCCAGCTCAACCGCATCCGCCGCCAGAACCCGGCGTTGCACACGCATTTGGGCCTGAAAATCTACAACGCCTGGAATGACAACATTCTTTACTTCGGCAAACGCAGCGCCGATGGCAGCAACTTCATTCTGGTGGCGGTCAGCCTTGATCCGCATAACGTCCAGGAGGCGAATTTCGAGTTGCCGTTGTGGGAAATGGGCTTGCCCGACGACGCCAATACCCAGGGCGAAGACTTGATGAACGGCCATCGCTGGACGTGGCACGGCAAGTACCAGTTCATGCGGATCGACCCGGCGTATCAACCCTTCGGGATTTGGCGGATTAGCGCCTCATAAATACATCACAGACACCCGTGGCGAGAGGGCAACATAGACCTGTAGGAGCCGGCTTGCTGGCGATGGCTGCGCATCAATCTACATGGATGAGGCCTGATACACCGCTATCGCCGGCAAGCCGGCTCCTACAGAGGGCCGGCGTCGCTTGCATAATTGCCCGACTGAATTGAGCAGGAGTTTCAAATGGCGAAGAAACCCAAAGCAGCCACCTTCATCAAGGACCCGCTCTGGTACAAGGATGCGGTGATCTATCAGGTTCACGTTAAATCCTATTTCGACTCCAACAACGACGGAATCGGCGACTTTCCCGGCCTGATCGCCAAGCTCGATTACATCGCCGATCTGGGCGTCAACACCATCTGGCTGTTGCCGTTCTACCCGTCGCCCCGTCGCGATGACGGCTACGACATTGCCGAATACCGCGGTGTGCACAGCGACTACGGGACCATGGCCGACGCCAAGCGCTTCATCGCCGAGGCGCATAAACGTGGCCTGCGGGTGATTACCGAACTGGTCATCAATCACACGTCTGACCAGCACGCCTGGTTCCAGCGAGCGCGCAAGGCCAAAAAGGGCTCGGCGGCGCGGGATTTCTACGTGTGGTCCGATGACGATCAAAAGTACGACGGTACCCGCATCATCTTTCTCGACACCGAGAAGTCCAACTGGACCTGGGACCCGGTCGCCGGCCAGTACTTCTGGCACCGTTTCTACTCCCACCAGCCAGACCTCAATTTCGATAACCCGCAGGTGATGAAAGCGGTGCTGTCGGTCATGCGTTACTGGCTCGACATGGGCATCGACGGCCTACGGCTGGACGCCATTCCGTACCTGATCGAGCGCGACGGCACCAACAACGAAAACCTGCCGGAAACCCATGACGTCCTGAAAAAGATCCGCGCTGAAATCGACGCCAATTACCCCGACCGCATGCTGCTGGCCGAGGCCAATCAATGGCCCGAAGACACGCAGTTGTATTTCGGCGACTCCGACAAGAAAGGCCTGAACGGCGATGAATGCCACATGGCGTTTCATTTTCCGTTGATGCCGCGCATGTACATGGCACTGGCCCAGGAAGATCGCTTCCCGATCACCGACATTCTGCGCCAGACACCGGATATTCCTGCCAACTGCCAGTGGGCCATTTTCCTGCGCAACCACGATGAGCTGACCCTGGAAATGGTCACCGACAAGGAGCGCGACTACCTGTGGAATTACTACGCCGCTGACCGTCGTGCGCGAATCAACCTGGGGATTCGCCGCCGTCTCGCGCCGTTGATGGAGCGTGATCGTCGCCGCGTGGAGCTGCTCAACAGCCTGCTGCTGTCGATGCCCGGCACGCCGACCCTGTATTACGGCGATGAAATCGGCATGGGCGACAACATCTACCTCGGCGACCGCGACGGGGTGCGCACACCCATGCAGTGGTCGATCGACCGCAACGGCGGTTTCTCCCGTGCCGACCCGGCCAGCCTGGTGTTGCCGCCGATTCTCGACCCGCAGTACGGCTACCTGTCGGTCAACGTTGAAACCCAGGCCGGCGATCCGCATTCACTATTGAACTGGACCCGGCGTCTGCTCGCCGTGCGCAAGCAATCCAAGGCGTTCGGGCGCGGGACATTGAAGATGCTGTCGCCGAGCAATCGGCGGATTCTGGCGTACACCCGCGAATACACCGGGCTGGACGGCAAGTACGAAATCATTCTGTGCGTGGCCAACGTATCGCGCAGTGCCCAGGCGGCAGAGCTGGACTTGTCGGCCTACGTCGGCATGGTGCCGGTGGAGATGCTGGGCGGTAACGCGTTCCCGCCCATCGGTCAGTTGAGTTTCCTGCTGACGCTGCCGCCCTACGGTTTCTACTGGTTCGGCCTGGCGGCAGAAAACCAGATGCCGAGTTGGCATGTGGAACCGGCGCAAAGCCTGCCGGACTTCACCACGCTGGTGCTGAAACAGCGCATGGAAGAACTGCTCGAAGCGCCGTCCCGCACCGCGCTGGAGCAGCAGATCCTGCCGAGCTGGCTGCAGAACCGCCGCTGGTTCGCCGGCAAGGATACGGCCATCGAACAGGTGAATCTGGCCTACGGCGTGCGTTTTGGCGATTCGGAACATCCGGTGTTGCTCAGTGAAGTCGAAGTCACCAGCGCTGGGCAGACCAGCCGTTACCTGTTGCCGTTCGGCTTTATTCCGGAGGAGCAAGTCGGCGCGGCGCTGCCGCAGCAATTGGCCCTGTCTCGGGTTCGGCGCGTGCGTCAGGTCGGCTTGATCACGGATGCCTTCAGTCTGGAAACCTTTGTCCACGCCGTGCTGCAAGGCATTCAGGCCGGCACGGTGTTGCAGTCGAGCGAGGGTGACATTCGCTTCGAAGCCACCGCCGAGCTGGAAAAACTTGGCCTGAACGCCGAATCGCCGGTGCGTTATCTGTCCGCCGAGCAATCCAACAGTTCCGTGGTGATCGGCAACAGCCTGGTGTTGAAGCTGATCCGCAAAGTCGCATCCGGCGTGCACCCGGAACTGGAAATGAGCGCCTGCCTGACGGCAGCGGGCTTCCAGCATATTTCGCCGCTGCTGGGTGCCGTGGTGCGTCGCGATGGTGCCGGTGAAGACAATTTGCTGATGATCGCCCAAGGCTATTTGAGCAACCAGGGCGACGCCTGGGAATGGACGCAGAACAACCTCGAGCGGGCGCTGCGCGATGAACTGGCTGACGCTGTGTCCGAACAGGCACAGCATTACAACGCGCTCGGCGAATTGAAAGATTTCGCCGGCATGCTGGGCCAGCGCCTGGGGGAAATGCATCAGGTGCTGGCGGCGCCGAGTGCCAACCCGGACTTTGCTCCGCAGGTCACTACACAGAAAGATGCACTGGCTTCGGCCAAGCACGTTGCGGCGCAAATCGAACATGCGTTGACGTTGCTCAAACATCATCAAAACGAACTGGACCCGGCGGACAAAACCCTGGTCAGCCGTTTGCTGGACAACAAAAAAGCCATCCTCGGGCATGTCCAGGCATTGGGCAAAAAGACCGCGGGTGGCTTGCAGATTCGCGTGCATGGCGATTTGCATTTGGGGCAGGTGCTGGTGATCAAGGGCGATGCGTACCTGATCGACTTCGAGGGCGAACCGGCACGACCGCTGCATGAACGAAGGGCCAAACACAGCCCCTACAAAGATGTCAGCGGCGTGTTGCGCTCCTTCGACTACGCTGCGGCGATGACGATGAACGTGCACAGCGTCGACAACACCGCGGTGGCCGATGCGGCACGCGTGCGGGTTGCCGAGCGCTACTTGAAGGAGGCGCGGAAGTCGTTCGTCGACGCTTATCGGCTAGCGGCTGCCGGTCTTGGCCATGCATGGCAAGATCCGGACAGTGAAGATGCCGCGCTGGCGTTGTTCGGTTTGGAGAAAGCGGCGTATGAAGTAGCCTACGAGGCTGAGAATCGCCCGACCTGGCTACCTGTGCCGTTGCACGGTTTGTATGGATTACTGAGTGGGCTTAAACCCTTTTCCGATCTTGGTGGAGAGTAGTCATGAGTATCTCGAACAAGGAACAGGGTGATCACAAAGCAGCGCTGCTACCCAGGGCGCGGGATATCGATGCGCTGGTACGCGCTGAACACATCGACCCGTTTTCCATTCTCGGTCCCCACGGCGATGGTGCCGGCGGGCAGTTTATCCGGGCTTATCTGCCTGACGCCCTGAGTGTCCAGGTGGTGGACAAAGCGACCGGCGACGAACTTGGCGACCTTGAGCACACACAGACGCCGGGGTTGTTTGTCGGGCATTTCGAGCGGGCTCAGCCTTACCTGCTGCGTACACGCTGGGCGGGTGGCGAGCAACTGGCCGAAGACCCTTACAGCTTCGGCGCGTTGCTGGGCGAAATGGATTTGTACCTGTTTGCCGAGGGCAATCACCGCGATCTGAGTGCCTGCCTCGGCGCGCAACTGAAGTCGGTCGACGGCGTCGATGGCGTGCGTTTCGCCGTGTGGGCACCGAATGCCAGAAGGGTCTCGGTGGTCGGTGATTTCAACGTGTGGGATGGGCGTCGTCATCCGATGCGCCTGCGCCATCCCACCGGCGTCTGGGAATTGTTCATCCCGCGCCTGCAAGCGGGAGAGGCCTACAAGTACGAGATCCTTGGCGCCCAGGGGATTCTGCCGCTGAAGGCCGACCCCGTGGCACTGGCAACGACCCTGCCGCCGGACACAGCGTCGAAAGTCGCTTCGCCGCTGCAAGTCGATTGGCAGGACCAGGACTGGATGATGTCCCGAGGCGATCGCCATCACCCTGGCGCGCCTTTGTCGATCTATGAACTGCACGCCGGATCGTGGCAATGCGAACTGGATGATCTGGGCGAAGTGGCCCGCCAGTACACCTGGCCGGAACTGGCCGAGCGTTTGATTCCGTACGTCAAGGAACTGGGTTTTACCCATATCGAACTGATGCCAATCATGGAGCACCCGTTTGGTGGCTCCTGGGGTTATCAACTGCTGGCGCAATTCGCCCCGAGTGCGCGCTACGGCACGCCGGATCAATTCGCGGCGTTCGTCAACGCCTGTCACGTGGCGGGGCTCGGCGTGATCCTCGACTGGGTGCCGGCGCATTTCCCTACCGACACCCACGGTCTGGCGCAGTTCGACGGAACCGCACTCTATGAATACGGTAACCCCCAGGAAGGTTTTCATCAGGACTGGGACACGCTGATCTATAACCTTGGCCGCACCGAGGTGCACGGCTACATGCTGGCGTCGGCGCTGCACTGGCTCAAGCATTTCCATGTCGACGGCCTGCGGGTCGATGCCGTGGCGTCGATGCTGTACCGCGACTATTCGCGCAAGGCCGGTGAGTGGGTGCCGAACCGTCATGGCGGCCGGGAGAATCTGGAAGCCATCGACTTCCTGCGTCATCTCAACGACGTCGTCGCCCTGGAAGCGCCGGGTGCCTTGGTGATTGCCGAGGAGTCCACCGCGTGGCCGGGCGTGAGCCAGAGCACGCAGCAGGGCGGTTTGGGCTTTGCCTATAAATGGAACATGGGCTGGATGCACGATTCGCTGCATTACATCCAGCAAGACCCGGTGTACCGCGCGCATCACCACAATGAACTGAGTTTCGGCCTGGTTTATGCTTGGTCCGAGCGCTTCATCTTGCCGATTTCCCATGATGAAGTGGTGCACGGCAAACACTCGCTGATCGACAAGATGCCCGGCGACCGCTGGCAGAAATTCGCCAACCTGCGGGCCTACCTGAGTTTCATGTGGACCCATCCGGGCAAGAAGCTGTTGTTCATGGGCTGCGAGTTCGGCCAGTGGCGCGAGTGGAACCACGATCAGCAACTGGATTGGTATCTGTTGCAGTACCCCGAGCACCAAGGCGTGCAGAAACTGGTCGCCGACCTCAATCGCCTGTACCGGGAAGAGCCGGCGCTGCACGAGCAGGATGACGTGCCGCAGGGTTTCCAGTGGCTGATCGGCGACGATGCGATCAACAGCGTCTATGCGTGGTTGCGCTGGAGCAAGGAGGGCGAGCCGATCCTCGTGGTGGCCAACTTCACGCCGGTGCCTCGTGAGGCCTATCGCGTAGGCGTGCCGTTTGCCGGGCGCTGGAAGGAATTGATGAACAGCGATTCAGCGACCTATGCCGGGTCCAATTACGGCAATGAAGGCGGGGTTCTGGCCGAGGAGACGCCAAGCCATGGTCAGGCGTTGTCGCTGGCCCTGAATTTGCCGCCGTTGGCGGTGTTGATTCTGCGGCCGGGAGACTGATCCGAAACCGCGTTGCGTTCATCGCGAGCAAGCTCGCTCCTGCAGGGTTTGGTGTGATGCCTGCAGGCGCGAGCTTGCTCGCGATAACGTCAGCCCGGCCAATACAAGCCTCACCAGCGCATCCGCACACCCAGGCTGCCGATCAACCCGTTCAGATCATTGTCATCCACGTCACTGCTGTAATCGGCGCTGACGTACAGGCTCACCGCCGGAGTCACCCTGGCGACCAGGCCCAGGCCCAGTTCGACGGTCGACGACTTGCGGCTGCTGCTGATCTTGTCGACTTCATCGAGTGTCACCGTGTTGCCGGTGTACACCGTGTGCCACAAGTTGGTCCGCACGTAGGGTTCGACGGGCAGACCGCTGATGTCGTAACTACCTTTCAAACGCGCACCGACCCGGCCGCTCCAGGACGTCACGTCAGTGGATGAAGCGTTGCCCGAGCCCGCGTAGGGCGTGTCCAGCGTGATGCGCTGATTGATCAACTGCGCCTGGGGTTCAATCACCCAGTTGTCACCCAGACCGATCGGGAAGCCGCCTTCGACCGACAGCGTCACTGCGCTGCCTTCGGTGGCTTGGCGGGCGCCTTGTTCATTGCGGCTGAAACCGTTGACCCGGCCACCGCTTGCCGTCAAGTCGACGTGCCAGCCTTGAGGCCCGGTCAAGCTCCAATAGGCGCCCAGGCTCTGGCCTTGAAGGTTGAGCATGTCGCTGGCGGGATCGGACAGTGCGGCAGGTGTTCGTACGCCGTTGCCATTGAACTGAATCTGGTGTGTGCCACCCACCAGTCCCACACGCTGGGTATGCCCGCTGGTGCTTTGCAGGGTCAGGATCGCCGGGCCCTTGAGGTCACTGGCGCCATGGCCGGCAGAGTCCAGCGACAGGTAGTCGGTTTGCGCCTGGCGTGAAGCCTGGCCATAGAGTTGGTCCCAGGCCGAAGGCGCGGCGTCTTCGACGGTCAGTTTCGAACTTCGCAGGTCGGGACGGGCGCTGAACTGGTGAGGGTAGGTGGTTGCAAGGGTAGACAGGCTGAGCGTCGGGATTTCCTGCTGGTACCACGGGAGGGTGTCTTCTTCGGCAGGGTCGGCCTGCACTTCCATGGACGAACACAGCAGGAGTGAACTCGAGACAGTGCAAAAAGTGACTTTGATCTCTTTTGGGGTGAGGGTGGTTTTCATGGAGGTCTACCTTGCAATCGCATGCTGGATCTCGCTTATGGCGTCTCTCCTACCCCGAGTGAGGGGCGACCGAATGGATTAGGGCACGCCATAAGCTGCCCGTTTTTACGGGCGCCGATGGCTTGTCCTGATGTTACTTCCGGGGTAGTAACGTGAAGTCAAGAAGACCCAACCCGCTGCGTCAAGAAAATGGCCGATAAGCGGTATTGGTATTTCAGGTCATTTAAGTGACTGATTTACGGCGCGTCTCTAAGCTCTTGTTTGTTAGATGAAACGTCAAAAAAACTGCGTGCTAGAGCCTTTTTCGCGATGGGCAGCGGGCCCTCACGCCTGGGTTGCCGTTTGTTCACCGTGGCTGGCTGCTGTCGATAATGCTGGAGTCGCCGATGGGGTATCGGCATCACGAAACACAGCTGCGCTGCGCCGCATTGAATTCAAAGATGCACTTCCACCGCCAACGGCAAATGATCGGACAGATGCGTCCAGGGTTTATTCCCGAGGATTCGCGGCTTATGACTGTTGGCGTTGCGCAGGTAGATGCGGTCCAGGCGCAGCAAGGGAAAACGCGCGGGGTAAGTCTTGGCGGGTCGGCCGTGGTGGCGCTCGAAGGCTTCGTGCAGGTAATCGTGGCGGGCGAGGGTGGCGTTGCCCTGTAGCTGCCAGTCATTAAAATCGCCGGCGACGATCACCGGCGCATCCTCAGGCAGGGATTCGAGCAATTGGCAGAGCAACTGCAATTGCAGTTGGCGATGACTTTCGAGCAGGCTCAGGTGCACACAAATCGCATGCACTTCGGCATGGCCGGGGACATCCAGCACGCAATGCAGCAGGCCGCGACGTTCGGGGCCGGTGATGGACACGTCGAGATTGCGGTATTCGCGGATCGGGTACTTCGACAGCAGGGCATTGCCATGATGGCCGTTGGGGTACACGGCGTTGCGGCCATAGGCAAAGTCGCTCCACATGCTGTCGGCGAGGAACTCGTATTGAGAGGTTTGCGGCCAGTCGCTAAAGCGTGAGGAGTGACGCTCGTGTTCACCGACAACTTCCTGCAGAAACACCAGATCCGCCGATGTGCTGCGCACCGCTTCACGCAGCTCCGGCAGAATGAAGCGCCGGTTGAGCGCGGTAAAACCCTTGTGGGTATTGACCGTCAGCACGCACAGCCGATGAATCGCGGCGGGGGGATCCAACGGCAACGATTCCGTTGCCTGCTGCTTCGGATGACTGGCCACGTTGGCTCCTCTGACTCAGGGCTGCTTATGCATGCGACTGATGCGATGACGGGCAGTTCAGTTTTCCAGCGCCCAAAACACGGGCTCAGATGAAGACGACTTCATAGGGTAAACGCATGCGTTCGAGCAACACGCGCGGCAGCATGGGGGCAAGGCCGAGGGCGGGCTCGCCTTCGAGCTGGCTGGCGTATGCGTGGGTGGCGTGGCTTTTGCGGGCGACGGTCCAGGTGTCGAGACGCACCTTTCGCGCTCGATGCCATGGAATGTGTTCTCGATCCCGTGCCGGCCAGTGCCAGGCGCGAACGGGAACTTCGTTGAATGACGCGCCGATGCTGGCAGCGGCTTTTGCACTGGCGCGACCCACAGTGTCGTGGTCGACGTTGCCGTCTTCGCGCCAGGTGCTGAACACCACATCGCCGGGGCGCAAATAACGGGCTATGAACTGACTGATCTGTTCTTCGCGCTCAACCAGGGCGTTGTCGGTGAAACCGCCGCGGATCCACTTCAGGCTATGCATCGGCAACCCCAACCGCCGCAGGGCTTCGACGCTTTCCTGTGGGCGAAAAACGCTGAGGCGTTTTTCCGACCATTGCTGAGACCCCGGATGGCTGGCGCTGCCGTCCGTGATCGAGATCAATTGCAGGGGATGCCCCAGTTGGCTGAGCAGTTGCAGCAGGCCGCCGCACGTCACGACTTCATCACCGGGGTGCGGGGCAATGAACACGGCGCGCGCACCGGCAGGCACCAGGGACTGGGTATTGATGACCGGGATGTTGTCCAGCTGTGCCGCGCTGTTCCAGATCTGGGCGGCTGCGGCGGTTTCGAGGATAGATACGGATTTCATGAGGTTACGTCCTTGTTCTGCTTGGCCTTAAGTCATGCGCGGTGCTTGTTCAACTCCTGCCCGTCAGACCCGTGAAGGCTGGTTGATGACCTGTACGGCATTCCCGATCCTGGATTGCCGCGTCACCGAGTATTGTCCATGAATGGCTATTCGTCGCGTCGCGAAACCCTCTGAGACGTCATTTTTCCGGACCTCCGGTCGCTTTTATTCTTCTTCCTCACGCTGAAGTTCAAACAACAGCAGCGACCGTCCGGTGATCGAATATTCATGACCGAATTCAAAGCGCTCCTGGCCGCGAACCGACGGTTGGTTGGTGTCGATCATGCAAGTCCAGAAACCGCCGTCAGGCACTTCCGGCAACCGGAAGTTGACGATGTCGTGATGGGCGTTGACCACCAGCATCAATGTGGCGTCGACGCCTTTGCGACGAATCCCGGTTTCCTGGGCGCGCCCGTCGAGCAGCATGCCCAGGCAGCGATTGTGCGCATCGTGCCAGTGCTCGGTGTTCATTTCAGTGCCGTCCGGCGCCAGCCAGGTCACGTCCTTGACGCCGATGTCCTCGTTGTAATTACCCACCAGAAAGCGCCCGCGGCGCAGGATCGGATAAGTCTGGCGTAACTTGATCAGGCGTTTGACGAACTTGAGCAATGCCTTGCCGTCTTCGCTCAGGTCCCAGTTGACCCAGCCGATCTCGCTGTCCTGGCAATAGGCATTGTTGTTGCCGTCCTGGGTGCGCGCGAACTCATCGCCGGCCACCAGCATCGGCGTGCCCTGGGCGAGCAGCAGGGTGGCGAAGAAGTTGCGCATTTGCCGGTGACGCAGGGCGTTGATCTCGGGGTCGTCGGTCGGGCCTTCGATGCCGTGGTTCCACGACAGATTGTTGTTGCTGCCGTCCTGATTGTCCTCGTCGTTGGCTTCGTTGTGCTTGTCGTTGTACGACACCAGGTCGTTGAGGGTGAAACCGTCATGGGCGGTAATGAAGTTGACGGATGAATAGGGCCGCCGTCCACGCTGGTTGAACATTTCGCCAGAGGCGGTCATGCGGCTGGCGAAGTCCGCCAGTTGCCCGTCATCGCCTTTCCAGAACGCGCGGACGGTGTCGCGGAATTTGTCGTTCCATTCAACCCAGCCCGGTGGAAATCCGCCGACCTGATAGCCGCCGGGGCCGCAGTCCCAGGGTTCGGCAATCAATTTGACCTGGCGCAGCACCGGGTCCTGGCGGCAGGCCACGAGGAAGCTGTGGCGTTCGTCGAACCCATCGTGGTAGCGCCCGAGGATGGTCGCCAGATCAAAACGGAAACCGTCCACGTGCATTTCCGTGGCCCAGTAACGCAGGGAGTCGGTGACCATTTGCAGCACGCAAGGGTGACTGAGGTCCAGGGTGTTGCCGGTGCCGGAATCGTTGATGTAGAAGCGTTTGTCGTCGGGCATCAAGCGGTAGTACGACGCGTTGTCGATGCCGCGCATGGACAGGGTCGGGCCTTGCTCGTTGCCCTCGGCGGTGTGGTTGTAGACCACGTCGAGGATCACTTCCAGATTGGCCTCGTGCAGGTGCGCGACCATTTCCTTGAATTCGGCGATCTTGCCACTGGCCAGGTAGCGCGGATCGGGGGCGAAGAAGGCGATGCTGTTGTAGCCCCAGTAATTGGTCATGCCTTTGTGCAGCAGGTGCTGGTCATTGACGAAGGCGTGAATCGGCAACAACTCTACGCTCGACACCCCGAGCTTGCGAATGTGCTCCACCACGTCATCGACCATCAACCCGGCAAACGTGCCGCGTACGTTCTCGGGGACGCTCGGATGACGCATGGTGAAACCGCGGACATGGGTTTCATAGATGATCGTTTTGTCCCACGGCACGCTGACGCGATGGTCGTGGCCCCAAGTGTGCGCCGGGTCGATCACCTTGCATTTGGGCACGAAGGGCGCGCTGTCGCGATCGTCGAAACTGAGGTCGGCGTCGGGGTGGCCGATGGTGTAGCCGAACAGCGCTTCAGACCATTTCAGTTTGCCGACCAGTTGCTTGGCGTAAGGATCGATCAGCAATTTGTTGTGATTGAAACGATGGCCGTTCGCCGGGTCGTAGGGGCCATAGACCCGGTAGCCGTAGATGAGCCCCGGGTGGGCGTCAGGCAGGTAGCCGTGGTAGATCTCGTCGGTGTATTCCGGGAGTTCGATGCGTTCGAGTTCGACTTCGCCGGTGTCGTCGAACAGACACAATTCCACCTTGGTGGCGTGGGCGGAAAACAACGCGAAGTTGACCCCCAGGCCATCCCAGGTCGCACCCAGCGGAAAGGGCAAACCCTCGCGGATTCGCGTGGCCTCGGCATGGGGAGCGGGTGCGGTGGCTTTCTTGGGGCTGGTCATAAAATCTCCGGCAAACGTTTAACCTGTAGGAGCAAGCTTGCTCGCGATGGTGTGTCAGCCTGCACAGAGGCTGAATGTTGAACCGCGATCGCGAGCAGGCTCGCTCCTACAGGTTTTTTCGGACGAGCGTAACCACGGTGGCGAGCGGGCCCGCCACGGCGTCATTCAGGAACAACGCTGTGTCAATCAGACCGCGGGCGGTTTTCGCGCAGCCCGGGGCTTTTTCTCGGCGGCTTTTTCCCCCGGCGGGATCACTTTTGATGCCGCCACAGGCTTGGCCTTGGCTTTTGGTGCGGCGCCGTTCAGCGCTTTGCCATCGGTGAGCTTGCCGTCGCCGGTTTTCTTTACGGCGGGTTTGCTGCCGGTGGCTTTGGGGGATTTGCTCGGGGCCAGGGCTTCGGCTTCGGCCAGCTTGCGGGCCATCTCCCAGTGGCGGGTTTCCTGACCTTCGGGTTTTCCTTCTGATTCCCAGATCTGATAAGCGAATTCGCGGATGCGTTTATCGTCGGTACTCATCGCAATGCTCCTGAACTGAACTCAAGTGTGGGTCTTTTGAATAATGAGATTGACCGGGAAATCCCCCAGCGCGGCGCTGATCATCAGCTCTCTGTGTTTTGTGACTGCGACGCTCGAAAAAAGTCCCTTCAGATTTTCCTCAGGCTCAGCGAATGGCAAGTTGACGCGTGTATCGCCCCACAGCGGCGCGTCGATCTGTGGTTCGGCACTGTTTCCCAGCAGTGGCGCGCAACGAATCGGCACAATCACGATGGCGCGTGTTCCTTCGTGTTCACGCACAAACGCCAGTACGCGATGGGCCTGGCTGCCCAGCACTTCCAAGGCCTGATAAGTGCCTCGGCGAAACAGCGGCGCCTGTTCGGCACGCAGGCTCAACGTGCGCGCAATCAAGGCCTGCTTGATGCGCCCGTCACGCCAGTTCGCCCGCAGCTCGGGCAGGTCAACCGTTTGCTGCAGCGCCTGTTGGCGGCGGGTGTAATCGACCGGTTGGCGGTTATCCGGATCGACCAGGCTGAAGTCCCAGAAGTCATTGCCCTGATAAAGGTCCGGCACCCCAGGCACGGTCATGCGCAGCAAAGTTTGCGCCAAACCGTTGAGGGCGGCGGGCGTGGCGATTGATTGGACAGCCTTTTCGAGGGCGGTGCGCAGCGGTTCACCTTCCGGGCTCAGCAGCAGGTGCTGGAGAAAGTCTTCGGTCGCTTGTTCATAGGCGTCGTTGGGCGCACTCCAGCTACTTTGCAGCTTGGCTTCACGCAGCGCTTTGCGTTGCCATTGCCACAGGCGCTTGCCATAGGCTTGCAGCGCCGCGTGGTCGTCAGCCCGCAATTCCAACGGCCAGCTCCCAAGAATGGCTTGATACAGAATCAATTCATCGCCCGCCGATGGCATTTGATCGTCGTTGCGTAGCGGGCGGGCGAGGGCGCGCCACAAACCGATCTGATCGGCATACCAGACGCTGCGTTCACTCAACACGGCCAAGCGCGCGCGGGTGTCTTCACCGCGCTTATGATCGTGAGTGGCAGTGGCCAGCAAATTGTCGGGAAAGGTTTGGCGGCGCTCGATGCAGGCCAGATGAAAGGCTTCGACTGGCGCACTGAACTGCTTGGTGCTGAAGCCCACGTCATTGCGCGACAGCAGCACCGCCGAACGATAGAGCGCCGTGTCTTCCACCGCTTTTGCTGCGGCAGGTGAAGTCAGTTGCTGAAAGCGTACGCAGGCGTGCTTGAGGCGTTTGCGCTCGCGCCCGGCGGGGCGTCGCCGCCAAGACTCTCCCCCAAGCCAGCCCGCCAGGCAATCGAGCACCGGCCAGTCACCTTCGCCAAGGGTTGGTCGCGCACCTTCCATGGCCTGCCGGAAAAACACCTCATCCTGCCCGGAGCGACCCTCAGCGCTGATGTAGGTGCGGTACACCGGGAAATGCACGATCAACGCCTGCAACGCCCGGCGAATCGCACCGAGGGTCAGGTCGCGGGTCATGAGGTTGTCCCGGGCCACTTGCAGCAAGGCCTGGGCGACACTTTCAAAGTCACTGGCGAGGGAGCCGTTGAGGATTTGCTGTCGCGCCAGCAGAGCCTCCTGAGCAAAATCGGCGGGACGTTCACTGTCACGCTGCCAAAGCCCGGCGAGCGTCTGTTCGCCGAGTGGATCGTGTTGCAACAGCGAGAGTTGGTTCATGAACTCGTAACCGGTGGTGCCATCCACCGACCAGTCGCGGTGCAGGGTTTCACCTTCGCCAAGGATCTTTTCGACGTAGATGGGCAAGTGCCGGCCCGCCGACAAACTGTCGACCCGTCGACGCAGCTTTCGGCAATAACCCCGAGGGTCGGCGAGGCCGTCGATATGGTCGACGCGCAGCCCGTCGATCAGCCCTTCAGCCACCAGCTGGAAGATTTTCGCGTGGGTCGCTTCGAACACCGCCGGACGTTCAACACGCAGGCCACCCAGTTCGTTGATGTCGAAAAAACGCCGCCAGTTGATGTCATCGGCGGCGGTGCGCCAACTGGCCAGGCGATAGCTCTGGCGTTCCAGCAGGTTGTGCAGGCGCTGGAAACCCTCGGCAGTCTGGGTGTCGTAGCGCTTGAGGTGCTCTTCGAGGGCGCGGGCAATCAGCGGGTCGCTGGCCAAATCCCGCAGCTCGGCTTTCAGAGGGATCGCCAGACTGTGTGCATCGGTCTGGTAACTCAGGCTGCTGAATCGGTCGGCCAGGGTCTTGAGTTGTTCGGCCTGTGGTGCCTCGAGTGGCGCATCGGTCCTGAGCAATTCACCGTAATCGCTGGGGCAAATCGGAAACCGGTGGTCGTAGTGTTCAACATGGAACGCACCGTGCCAGGCGTCGAAGCGTATCGGCAGGGTTCCGTCCTGCAGGGCGACGCCGTAATCGCTGCCAAGGAACGGCAGGAGCAATTGGCCCTCCATCAGCGGATCGGGTGAGTGCCACTGGATATCGAAGAACTCGCCGTAGGGGCTCAGCCGTCCCCATTCCAACAGGTCCAGCCACCAGGGGTTATCAGCGCCGCCCACCGCCATATGGTTGGAGACGATGTCGAGGATCAGCCCCATGTTGTGTTCGCGCAAGGCACTGACCAGGCGCCGCAGCGCCACTTCACCGCCCAGTTCCGGATTGACCCGGGTCGGGTCCACCACGTCATAACCATGCATTGAACCCGAGCGAGCGCGCAGCAGAGGCGAGGCGTAGACATGGCTGATGCCCAGACGGGCGAAATACGGCACCAGCGGCACCGCATCGTCAAGCGTGAAGCCTTTGTGAAATTGCAGCCGCAGGGTGGCGCGAAGCGTCGGGGTCAGCGTTTTTGTCATCGATCACGCTCGGCGGCTTGCAGGCGCGCGCAGGCGAGCAGCTCCAGGCGCCGGGCAGCGTCCGGGCCGTCGAGCAGGGCTTCGCTATAGCCGGCAAGCCGTCGCGACCAGTTGGGGTGCGCATCAATGGTGCCGGGCAGGTTGGCCTGTTGCTCGACGCCCAGCGCATCTTCCAGCGGCAGCAGCACCAGCGGCGCACGGGTGTGGCCGAGGAAACGCACGCTGGCATCGAGGATCTGATCGGTCTCGTGCGACTCTTCCCGAAAATTCTGCGGGTCCTGGCTCAAGGCCCGGCGCAGCCCTTCGCGCTCGCGCTCGCGGTGTTGGCGCCATTCAATTTCACCACTGGCATCGACCATGCCGAGCCGTGCATTCCAGTCGATGTCGCGACCATGCCACCAGCCGTTGAGCGTCGGCAGGTCGTGGGTGCTGGTGGTCGCCAAGGCGTTGTCCGGCCAGTCGAGAATCGGTTTGAAGTGGGTGTTGTCTTGCTCGAACAACAACACGCGCATGCCGAGCATCGAGCGGGCGATGAGTTTTTCCCGCAGTCCTTCCGGCACGGTGCCGAGGTCTTCACCCAGCACGATGGCCTGATGACGATGGGATTCGAGGGTCAACAGACGCAGCAAGTCGTCCACCGGGTAATAGAGGTAGGCACCGTCGGCGGGCGGCGAGCCGTTGGGAATGACCCACAGGCGTTGCAGGCCCATGACGTGGTCAATGCGCAAGCCACCGGCATGGGCGAAGTTGGCCCGCAGCATTTCGATGAACGCGCGGAAGCCATTGCGCATCAGGCCTTCCGGGGAGAACGCGGAAATCCCCCAGCCCTGACCGTTGCGGTTGAGAATGTCCGGCGGTGCACCGACGGTCAGTGAGGCGAGCAGTTCGTCCTGGCGACTCCAGGCCTGGCTGCCGGCACCGTCGGCGCCGACCGCCAGATCGGTGATCAAGCCAATGTTCATGCCGCTGCTGCGGGCGGCGGCTTGGGCTCGCTCCAGGCAGCGGGTGATCAACCATTGGCAGAATGCAAAAAAACCGATGCGGCCGGCGTTTTCTTCGGCAAATTCGGCCAACGCGGCGCTGCGTGGATTGCGCCACTGCTCGGGCCATTGACGCCAGTCGAGGTTTTCACCCCGGGCGGCACGCGCTTCTTGAATGGCTTCGAAGCGGCAATGGTTTTCCAGGGCTTCGCCACCGGCATGGCGGAAACTGCCGAAGTCGGCGTGCAACGGGTGCTCGCCCTGAACGAAACCTTCGTACAACGCCTGCAATATCCGGTGTTTGGCCTCGGCGGCGGTCGGCCAGTCGATCAGCGGGCGGTCTTCCAGCGCCTTCAACTGATCGGCCAGGCCGGTGGCATCGATGGCGGTGCGCAAAGCGCGCTCACCCAGAATCGCTCCGGGTGCGCAGTAGAGGCTATTGAGAAATAAACGGCTGGACGGTGAATAAGGGCTGTAGCGTTGGGTGTCACTGGAGAACATCGCGTGCAGCGGACTGATTGCCAGCGCATCTGCACCGCGTTCGCCGGCCACTCGGGCAAGGTCTTCCAGCGCCTGGGTGTCGCCGAAACCGCCATCGCCCTGTCGACGCAAGCTATAGAGTTGCACGCCCAGGCCCCAGGCCCGCGGGATCGGGCTGTCGACCGCGTCGGCCACGCTGTAGCAACAGGCCGGGGCCACCGCGAGGGTAAAGGTTTGTCCATCGATGCTGACATGCTGATAGCCAACAGGGACAAGCCCCGGCAACACCGCGTCCGCATCCAGTTTCAGGTTGAGGCGCGAACCGTCTTCGAGATGGATTTCGCAAGGGGTCTGAGGTGCAAAGTAACGCGCCAGATTCAGCCCGACACCGACGTCGGCGGTGATCAAGGGCGGCAGGTGCGAGGCCTGTTGCGCCGCTTGCAGTTCCAGCAGGCTGGCGTCGATTTCCTGAGCGCTGCCGGCGGGGTGTCCGAGGCCGGTCAGTACGTTACGCAGTACCGAGGGCGCGACTTTTTGTGCGCGGCCATTGGCATCGATCCAATCGACCGCGAGGCCGGCCCGGCTGGCCAGGATTTCCAGTTGCGCATCACTCATGGACGCTCTCCGTAAGGGGTAGCAAAGGGGCTGCGGCCGAAAGGCTGACGAGCGCGCAATGGGGGGCAAGGGTGCCTTGATCCAGCAAGGTGGCGGATCGGGGCGGATGTTCGAACAATAGCTCAGCGCTGGCTTGTGGGGCGTGGAACACGGGTTTTTCGCCGAGGTTCAGGTCAATGCGCAACAAGCTGCCATCGCCCAGGCGCCAGGACGCACTGACTGCGCCATCGCCCAATACTTTGGCGTCCAGCGCCTGAGTGCCGGACAGGCGCGGGGTGATGTGTCGATGGCGGATCTGCAACAGCTGGCGATACAGGTCGTACATCGCGCTATCAACGGTCGTTGGCATCACCGGGCGGGAGGCCTCGAAGGTGTGTGGCGCATTGGGATCGGGAATACGCTCGCGCTGCTGCGGATCGGCGAACGCGCTGAGCGCGGCGAATTCGTTGCGACGTCCTTCGCGTACGAGCTTCGCCAACTCGCCGTTGTGGCTGGTGAAAAACAGGAAGGGTTGCTCGACTGCGTATTCATCGCCCATGAAGAACAGCGGAATCATCGGCGATAACAGCAACAACACCGTGGCTGCCCGCAACGCCTGCGGATGGGCCAGTTGATGCAGGCGTTCGCCGAATGCGCGGTTACCGATCTGATCGTGGTTCTGCAAAAACAGAATGAACGCACTGGGCGGCAGGTGTGCGCTGGGCTCGCCACGCGGTACACCATGACGGTTGAGGTGACCCTGGAACACGAAACCCTGGGTCAGACAGCGCGCCAGCTGTTCAGTAGGGTTGTGTGCATAGTCAGCGTAGTAGGCGTCTGTTTCTCCGGTCAGCAAGACGTGCAAGGCGTTGTGCCCGTCGTCGTTCCATTGTGCGTCGTAACCTTGCTCCAGCAGGCTGGACTCGTTGTGCTCGTTTTCCAGCATCAACCAGATATGGCGCGCAGGATCGGTCTGCTGTCGTATCCGTTGCGCCAGTTCCTGAAGCACGTTCGGGTCATCGATGGCGTGCACGGCGTCCAGGCGCAAACCGTCGAAACGGTACACCTGCAACCACATCAACGCATTTTCGATAAAGAAGTCCCGCACCTCACGACGACGGAAATCAATGGCTGCGCCCCAGGGCGTGTGCTTGTCGTCGCGGAAAAAGGCCTTGGCGTAGTGATGCAAGTAGTTGCCATCCGGCCCGAAGTGGTTGTAGACCACGTCGAGAATCACCGCCAGACCATGACCATGGGCGCTGTCGATCAAGTGCTTGAGTTGCTCCGGCGAACCATACGAGGCCTGAGGTGCAAAGGGCAGGACGCCGTCGTAGCCCCAATTGCGCTCGCCGGGGAACTGCGCCACGGGCATCAGTTCGATCGCGGTGACACCCAGTTCAACCAGCCGCGCCAGATGCTGCTCGACGGCCTCGAAGCCGCCGAGCGCACCGACGTGCAACTCGTAGATCACGGCCTCGTTCAACGGTCGCCCGCGCCATCCCGCGTGTCGCCACTGATAAACCAGCGGATCGACCACCACGCTGTGGCGGTCAACATCGCCCGCCTGGGCGCGGGAGGCCGGGTCGGGCACCTCCAACTCACCATCGATGCAGAAGCGGTAACGCGTCCCCGCCGGGCATCGGGTGTTGATCACGAACCAGCCGTCGGCCTGAGGCAGCAACGGCAAGGACTGTCCATTTTCCAGTTCGACACTGACGTAAAACGCATCTGGCGCCCACAACGCAAACTGCGTGTGGTTTGTGTCCAGCATGATCGCGCCGTGGGGCCAGGTCTCAAGGGTCCGAAACGGCATTTTTCCTGGCCTCTTACTGTTTGTTCGATTTCCCCAACGCTTTAGCCACAAGCTGTTCGTAGAGTTCGGCGTAGGGTTCGACCGCTTTGCACCAGTTGAACGGCGCCGCCATTGCCCGGCAGCGCATGGCGTTCAGCAGGTCCGGGAAGGCAAACACCTTGAACGCCCGGCTCAACGCCTCTTGATAACTAGCCACCGTGGATTCGTCGAACAGGAACCCGGTCACGCCGTTTTCGATGGTGTCGGCCAGGCCACCGGTATTGCGCGCCACCGGCAATGAGCCGAAGCGCTGGGCGTACATCTGGCTCAGGCCGCACGGTTCGTAGCGGGATGGCATCAGCAGGAAATCGCTGCCGGCGAACATGCGGCGGGCATCGGTTTCGTTGAAACCGATGCGCACACCGATCTGCCCAGGGAAGCGCAGGGCCAGTTCACGCATGGCCTGCTCCTCTTCCGGCTCGCCGCGGCCGATGATCGCGATCTGCCCGCCGTTTTTGACGATGTACTCGGACACCGCTTCGGTGAGGTCCAGCCCTTTCTGGTAAACCAGTCGCGACACCACGGCGAACAGCGGGCCCTGGGAGTCTTCCAGACCAAACAACTCACGCACGTGGGCGGCATTCACGGCTTTGCCTTCCCATTCGCCAATGCCGAACGGGCAGAACAGGTGTGGATCGGTGGCGGAATCCCAGCTCTCATCGATGCCGTTGGGAATACCGCTCAGTAAACCTTGCTGGGTCTTGGCGGCGAGGAAGCCGTCGAGACCGCAGCCGAAATCCGGGGTGGTGATTTCCTGTGCGTAGGTCGCGCTGACCGTGGTGATGTGGCTCGAATAGGCCATGCCGGCCTTGAGGAACGACATCTTGCCGTAGAACTCCATGCCTTCCTGTTGCAGCGCGTGGTGCGGGATGCCCAGTTCGGGGCACGACCCCAGACTGGTCACGCCCT
The DNA here is from genome assembly GCF_900187435.1 of Pseudomonas sp. Irchel s3b5. Lineage (NCBI taxonomy): Bacteria > Pseudomonadati > Pseudomonadota > Gammaproteobacteria > Pseudomonadales > Pseudomonadaceae > Pseudomonas > Pseudomonas sp. Irchel s3b5. Next base: position 3,933 of record NZ_FYDY01000034.1, on the reverse strand, counting down.
GATACGCCAGGTTATGGATGGTGAACAACGTCGGGGTGCGTTGTCCGCGCCAGTGCATATAGGCAGGGGCCAGGCCAGCCGGCCAGTCATGGGCATGCACCAGGTCCGGGCACCAGTGAATTTGCGCCAGGTTGGCGGCGATATCGGCAGCGGCCAGGCCCAGACGGGCGAAGCGGATATGGTTATCCGGCCAGTCGCGGCCGTTGTTGGCGCCGTAGGGAGAACCTTCGCGCTCGTAGAGTTCGGGGCAGATCAACACGTAAATGACCAGACCGTCGGGCATGTCCATGCGCCCGACCTTGCACGGTGGCAGCGCCGCGTGACCACCCAGCTCACCGATGACATGAATCGGGTTTTCGCTGTTCAGCACCTGCGGATAACCGGGAATCAACACCCGCACATCGTGCAGATGGGCCAAGGCGCGCGGCAGTGCGGCGGACACGTCGCCCAGGCCACCGGTCTTCACCAGATCGGCAATTTCCGAGGTGACGAACAGGACTTTCTTGCGGTTGGGGTTCTGGCTGACCACCGGCGCCAACGTCTTGGTGACGGGGACGTTGATCGGTTGAGTATTGGCGGCAGTAACGGCGCTCGATTCGCCAACCTGATGAGGACGCTCTCCCTGTATCTCCAAAGCCGTACTGATCATATGAATCTCCCGTGTTGTTGATCTAATTTTTAGGTCTGGCAAACGGTGTTCCATGGCCAATTCCCGTGGCCGGGCGCGAACGCGCTACGCATCAGTGAGCAAGCGCTGCCCAATGCGTTGAAGCAAAAGGGGTGAATGAGCCATTGCAAAGATTGCACCAGTCGCAACGCACCTTCTTTTCAGATGACCGATCGGGAATGGCAAAAGTTTCGATTTTTTTTCCGCTTTGTGACCGACCGGTCTCATCTTGAGAAAATGAGTCTAGGCCAGAACTTAGAGCGTCTGAGGGCTGATGGCAAAATTGTTCGACAATCGGTTTAAGGCGGTACGAACGTGCCTGATCACGGTGCGGACGCCCCGACGAAGTGCAGCTTTTTTTGCGTTTCGGCCTCAAAAAGTCACCGTGCAGTCACATAAATGTGCGACATGATTTTGCGGTAATGCACTGTAATGGTGCGTCTCGTGCGAGTCCCGCATTTGGCCGAACCACTGCCTTACTCCCCACCTTGGTGCCTTGTATAGTTCGGGCCTCATTTTTGCCCGCAAAAGGATCATTGGCATGTCTCAGTACACTGCGTTCAACGTCGAGCTGGTTGATAAAATCGCCCATGTGCAGATCAACCGTCCGGAGAAGATCAACGCGATGAACGCTGCGTTCTGGAGCGAGATCGTCGAGATTTTCCAATGGATCGACGACACCGATGAAGTGCGCGTGGTGGTCCTCAGCGGGGCGGGCAAGCATTTTTCGTCGGGTATCGACCTGATGATGCTGGCCGGTGTGGCCAACGAGCTCGGCAAGGACGTAGGGCGCAACGCACGCCTGCTGCGGCGCAAGATCCTCAACCTGCAAGCCTCGTTCAATGCCGTCGATAACTGCCGCAAACCGGTGATCGCGGCGATTCAGGGTTATTGCCTGGGCGGTGCAATCGATCTGATTGCCGCCTGCGACATGCGTTATGCCGCAGAGGACGCCCAATTCTCGATCAAGGAAATCGACATCGGCATGGCCGCCGACGTCGGGACGCTGCAACGCTTGCCGCGAATCATCGGGGACGGCATGCTGCGTGAATTGGCTTACACGGGGCGCACCTTCGGTGCCGACGAAGCGCGGGACATGGGCCTGGTCAATCGCGTCTACAGCGACGCCGCCAGCCTGCTCGACGGTGTCATGGGCATTGCCCACACAATCGCCGCCAAGTCGCCGATAGCCGTCACCGGCACCAAGGAAATGATCAGCTACATGCGCGATCACCGCATCGATGACGGCCTCGAATACGTCGCTACCTGGAACGCCGCCATGCTGCAATCCACCGATTTGCGCGTGGCCATGGCCGCCCATATGAGCAAACAGAAACCTGAATTCCTGGATTGATTGACCATGATCGCTCGCTGGACCACCGCAGTACTGGACACTGACCAACCCGGCGGCTGGGCCGTCGCACGCAGCCCCGAAGGCTTTCTGTTCGACGACAATGGCGCGTTGTTCCCGCGGGAATGGCTCAAGCGTCAGGACCTGTCGATTCTGGCGGAGCACGGTATCGGTCATCTGGATGGCGAGCCGGTCTACCTGCTGGAACTGCGCAGCCACAGCGAAGTGCCGGGCTGCAACTGGAAAGGTTTGCGGGCGTTCATGCTCGACGGCGATCACACGGTTTATAAAGTGCTGGGTTACGCCGCGCAGATCGGCACCTGGGCTCGCGAGCATCGTTTCTGCGGCAATTGCGGGCAGGCCATGTCGCAAGTGCCGCGGGAGCGGGCGATGTATTGCCAGCCGTGTGATTTGCGCAGTTATCCACGCATTTCGCCGAGCATGATCGTGCTGGTCACCCGTGGCGATGAAATCCTGCTAGCGCGTTCACCGCGTTTCGTCACGGGGGTCTACAGCACACTGGCGGGGTTTGCCGAGCCGGGTGAGTCGGCCGAGGATTGCCTGATCCGCGAGGTTCGCGAGGAGGTGAGCATCGAGGTCAAGAACATCCAATACCTGGGCAGCCAGTGCTGGCCGTTTCCGCACTCGATGATGCTCGGCTTCCATGCCGAATACGCCGGGGGCGAGATCGTCTGTCAGGAAGACGAAATCGAAGATGCCCAGTGGTTCAACGTACATGCGCTGCCGCCGTTGCCAGCGTCACGCTCGATTGCCCGTTACCTGATCGACGTCTATGTGGCGCGGCGCTTAGGCCACGCTGAACCAGTGCTGCCAGGCTAAACGGACGGTCAGGGCCAGCACCACGGTGATGAACACCGGGCGGATGAACTTCGCGCCGCCACTGATGGCGGTGCGGGCGCCGAAGAATGCGCCGACCATTAGCGACGAGCCCATGCACAGGCCGATGATCCAGTCCACCTGACCGGAAAAGATGAACACCGACAGCGCCGCTGCGTTGCTGACGAAGTTCATGCTGCGCGCCACGCCGCTGGCCTTCACCAGGTCGATGGGGTAGAGCAGCAGGCTGCTGACGGTCCAGAACGCGCCCGTGCCCGGACCGGCCACGCCGTCATAGAAGCCGAGGCTGAAGCCTTGGGTCGATTGCCACTTTTTCTTGATCGGTGCGTTGCTGTCCAGCGGTGCCTTGGGTGTGCCGCCAAACAACAGATAAACGCCACAGGCGAAGACGATCACCGGGAGCATCTTGTTCAGCCATTCCGCCGGCAGGTAATGCGCGACGATGGCGCCGAGCAGTGCACCCACCAAGGTACCGACGATGGCGTGAACCCATTGCGCGGGATGGAACAGCTTGCGGCGGTAAAACGTGAAGCTGGCGATGGCTGAGCCGAAGGTCGAACTGAGCTTGTTGGTGCCCAGCACCAGATGCGGTGGCAGGCCGGCCGTCAGCAGGGCCGGGGTCGTCAGCAGACCGCCACCACCGGCGATGGCATCGATGAAACCGGCAACAAAAGCGACAAGGGCCAGAATGGCCAGGGTGGAGAGGTCAACACTGAGTTCGAAAGGCATGGGATCGGCTTATTCGGCGGGTGCAGAAAAGGCTGCAGGGAAGGGCCGACATATTACCCGCCTGCCCAACACAAAACCAATGTGTGGTTAGACACAAATGCCCGTCACACCCAGCAACCCTGTAGGAGCGAGCCTGCTCGCGATGAGGCCTGCACATCCAACAGAAGTACCGCCAGACACACCGCCATCGCGAGCAAGCTCGCTCCTATGTATGGACTCGCCCCCACTGTCTACCTGCTTTTTAAACACTGCTACCCGGTTGCATCTATGTATAAGGCCTATTCGAGGAAGCCATCTTTGGCTTCTGGCCAACATTGGTTGAGCTCAC
>NZ_FYDY01000020.1:0-109812 GCF_900187435.1 Pseudomonas sp. Irchel s3b5 | reverse complement strand
TCGACCTGATCGACCACCGACAATTTAAAAGCCAGCGTGTAATCGCGCTGACTGCGCCTTTTCCCCGAATCCATTGCTCCCTCCTGAAAATAGGTCAGAAGGTGTAAACCTTATTCAGGACGGGACATCGCCCACAAAAAAGCCCCGCTTTTAAGGGCGGGGCTTTTTACTAAAGCAAGTACAAGTTAGATAACTTGAACTTCTTCAGCTTGCATGCCTTTCTGACCGCGGGTAGCGATGAAAGAAACCTGTTGGCCTTCTTTCAGGCTTTTGAAGCCGTCGGATTGGATAGCTTTGAAGTGAACGAACAGGTCGTCACCGGATTGTGGAGTGATGAAGCCGAAGCCTTTTTCATCGTTGAACCACTTAACGGTACCGGTTTGGCGATTAGACATGGTGTAACTCCTTGAACAAAGATAACTGCGACTCAGGAAGAACCCTGGCCGAGACTGAGTGCAAAGAGCAGGAAAAATTCTTGTAGATGGTTGGATCGAAATTCAACATATCGTGTAGAGATTCTCAGTGACACAAGCAGCACAGTGGCGCCACCTTAACCCTTTTTCCGGAACGTGCCAATGCTTCTTGCGAAGGTTTCTCTGTTTTAGTGACTGACGGTGCAGTGTTTTGCTGCGAAGGGCCCTAAATCCGGCCGGATCGTCGAGAATTGCGAGCGGCGCTTTGAACCCGGCGGCGCGCCCCGGTAAGATGCCGGACAGATTTTCTCCACCTCGCTATTCAGGACACCGCCATGAGCATCAAATCGGACAAGTGGATTCGCCGCATGGCGCAAGAGCACGGCATGATCGAACCTTTCGTCGAGCGCCAGGTGCGCGGCAGCGACGATAGCCGTGTGATCTCCTACGGCGTGTCGAGCTATGGCTACGATGTGCGTTGCACCAATCATTTCAAGGTGTTCACCAACATCAATTCGGCCATCGTCGATCCGAAAAACTTCGATGCCGGCAGCTTCGTCGACATCCATAGCGACGTGTGCATCATTCCGCCGAACTCCTTCGCCCTGGCCAGCACCGTCGAATACTTCCGTATTCCGCGCAATGTATTGACCATTTGCCTGGGTAAAAGCACTTACGCGCGCTGCGGCATCATCGTCAACGTCACGCCGCTTGAACCTGAGTGGGAAGGTCACGTAACCCTGGAATTCTCCAACACCACCAACCTGCCGGCGAAGATCTACGCCAACGAAGGCGTGGCGCAGATGCTGTTCCTCGAGTCTGACGAAGAATGTGAAGTGTCCTACAAGGACCGTGGCGGCAAGTACCAGGGCCAACGTGGCGTGACCCTGCCGCGGACCTGAGTCAGCCGTCTGACAAACCGTGGGAATTCTTGAGCGAGCGTACACTCTATGGGGTGTACTGCTCCGATCCGCGCAAGGCGGACCGGGCCATCGCTCAGGAGTGCGTTATGAAGATCGACCCGCGAATCAGTGCCGAACTGGCAAGGCTTGAGCCCAATCAGGTTGGCGTGCTGGCCTGGTCATTGTTGGCACACCCGCCCATCAGCATGGCCGGTGGCATTCCGGGCCAGCCTGATCCCGATACCCCGAACGAACAGCCAAACGAACCGGGCGAGCCAACGCTGCCGGATGAGCCGCCGCCTGCGCCTGTGGCCTGAGGCTGTCTGAAGTGAATCCGAACCTGTAGGAGCTGCCGCAGGCTGCGATCTTTTGATCTTGATGTTTTTTTAACCATTGAAGATCAAAAGATCGCTGCCTCGTAGCTCCTGCAGGACGTCACCGGCTGTTTTACTTCAGGTTGCCGCTGAGGAACTGCTTCAACCGTTCGCTCTTTGGATTGCCCAGCACGTCTTCCGGCGCGCCTTCTTCCTCCACCAGCCCCTGATGCAGAAACAGCACCTGGCTCGATACTTTGCGGGCGAAGCTCATTTCGTGGGTCACCATGATCATGGTCCGGCCTTCCTCGGCCAGGCCCTGGATCACCTTGAGCACTTCACCCACCAACTCCGGGTCCAGTGCCGAGGTCGGTTCGTCAAACAGCATGACCTCCGGCTCCATGGCCAGTGCGCGCGCAATCGCTACCCGCTGTTGCTGACCACCGGACAGGAATGCCGGGTACTGGTCCGCCACCCGGGACGCCAGGCCCACCTTGTCGAGATAGCGTCGGGCGCGGTCTTCGGCTTCTTTTTTGTCGCAGCCCAGCACCCGGCGCGGGGCCATGGTGATGTTTTCCAGCACCGTCATGTGGCTCCACAGGTTGAAATGCTGAAACACCATGGCCAGCCGGGTGCGGATCCGTTGCAGTTCATCGGCGTCAGCCACGTGCATGCCTTGACGATCCTTGATCATGCGGATGTTCTGGCCGTCCAGGCTCATGGCACCGTCATTGGGCTGTTCGAGAAAGTTGATGCAGCGCAAAAAGGTACTTTTACCCGAGCCGCTGGCGCCGATCAGGCTGATGACGTCGCCGGTCTTGGCCTTTAGCGAAACACCTTTGAGGACTTCATGATCGCCGTAGCTTTTATGCAGGCCTTCGATGGTCAATTTGTACATGGGGCATGCATCCTCAAGGCGAAAGTAGGTAGCCGCTGCGATAGGCTTCGGCGCCCGCGACATGGGCGATCACCATGCCGGCGGTGGCCATGCGGCGCAGCGAGCGGGCGTACATCAGCCCGGCGGCGGAGCAATGAACAGGGGTGACGCGATCGATGATCGGGTCAATGATTTCGGCGATCAATTGCCCGGCTTCCAGGTATTCCCCCGGCAGCGCGGCGAACACCAGCAGTCCGCCCACGGGAGTGGTCACCGGCTCGACACCGGCCAGCGGCGTCGCCGGGTAAGGCAGGTCGGGCAGGGGCGCAGGTTCACCGGCAATCGCGCCGTAATGGATCAAATAATCGATCAGCGCCTGGCAATCGATGCTGGCCAGCGGGTGATTGACGTCGCCCTGGCCGCGCAGTTCGACGGTTACCGAAAAACTGCCCGGCGGAATGTCGAAGTGCTCGCCGAAGCGTTCCTTCAACTGCCACCAGAGCAGGGTGAAGCATTCGTCGAACGACTGGCCGCCGGAATCGGTGGCCAACAGGCTGGCCTCGGCCCCGATGTACCGGGCCAGCGGCTCAACCTGCGGCCAGGCTTCAGGCGTGGTGTACAGGTGCGCGACCGCTTCGAAATCGCAATGCAGGTCCAGCACCATATCCGCATCGCAGGCCAGTCGTTGCAGGATCAGGCGCTGGGATTGCAGTTGGGTGTCGGCGCTCTGTCGGGCCAGCGCATCGCGCAGGCAGCTGCGAATCAGTTGCAGGTTGTGCTGCGGATCGTCGCCGAGCTTGCCCTCGATCTCGTTACCGACTTCTTCACTGAGGTCGACAAACCAGCGGTTGAAGTTCTGGCCGCTTTCCAACTCGTAACGGCCGAGCGGCACATCCATCAACATCTGTTCCAGCCCGACCGGGTTGGCGATGGGCACCAGCACGATTTCGCTGTGCAGGCGACCGGCGGCCTCCAGTTCTGTCAGGCGTTGCTTGAGGTGCCAGGCGACCAGCATGCCGGGCATCTCGTCGGCGTGAAGGGAGGCCTGGATGTAGATCTTGCGGTGGCTCGGCTGTGGGCCGAAGTGAAAGCTGTGGATCTGTCGTGCGGTCCCCGGCAGCGGGGCCAGCAGATCGTGAATCTGGTGGCGCATTTGCAAGTTGTCCTAGTGGGTCGGCCCGAGAAAGGCCAGCCAGCGGCGTTCGGCGAGACGGAACAGGCCGACCAGCGCAAAGGTGACGGTCAGGTAGATCAGCGCGGCGATACCGAACGACTGGAAGGTCAGGAATGTCGCCGAGTTGGCGTCCCGAGCGACTTTGAGCACGTCAGGGATGGTCGCGGTGAAAGCCACGGTGGTCGAGTGCAGCATCAGAATCACTTCGTTGCTGTAGTAGGGCAACGAACGACGCAGGGCTGACGGCATGATCACGTAGGCATACAGCTTCCAGCCGGTCAGACCATACGCCTTGGCGGCTTCGACTTCGCCATGGTTCATGCTGCGAATCGCCCCGGCGAAAATCTCCGTGGTGTAGGCGCAGGTATTCAGGGCGAAGGCCAGGATCGTGCAATTCATCGCATCGCGAAAAAATGCATCGAGTACCGGTTGGGCGCGAATGGCGGCCAGGCTGTAGATCCCCGTGTAGCAGATCAACAGCTGGATATACAGCGGCGTACCACGGAACAGGTAAGTGTAGAACTGCACCGGCCAGCGGATGTAGCGGTGCGGCGACACTCGTGCGATAGACAGCGGGATCGACACCAGAAAGCCAATGAAAATCGAAGCACTCAGCAGCCACATCGTCATGGCAAGGCCGGTGATGTTGTTGCCGTCGCTGTAAAGAAAGGGGCGCCAGTATTCCTGAAGAAGCTCGATCATCGTACGGCCTCCCGGGTTCCGGCGGAGTAGCGACGTTCGAGCCAGCGCAGGATGAAGTTCGAGGCGCTGGTGATCAGCAGATAGATCACTGCGGCAAGCACCAGGAAATAAAACAGCTGGTAAGTGCTTTTACCGGCGTCCTGGGCGGCTTTGACCAGATCGGCCAGGCCGATGATCGAGACCAGCGCCGTGGCCTTGAGCATCACCATCCAGTTATTGCCGATGCCCGGCAGGGCGAAACGCATCATTTGCGGAAACACCACGATCCAGAAACGCTGACCGCGCTTGAGGCCATAGGCCGTGGCAGCTTCGACCTGGCCCCGCGGGACGGCGAGGATCGCACCGCGGAACGTTTCGGTGAAGTAGGCGCCGTAGATAAAGCCCAGGGTGATGACCCCGGCACTGAACGGGTTGATTTCGATGTATTCCCATTCCATGTAGTCAGTGAACGACGTCAGCCAGGTTTGCAGGCTGTAGAAGATCAGCAGCATCAGCACCAGATCGGGCACGCCGCGAATCAACGTGGTGTAGCACTGGGCAACCAGGCGCAGCAGTTTGACTTTTGACAGTTTGGCACTGGCGCCGAGCAGGCCGAGCAACACGGCCACCAGCAGCGACATCGCCGATAATTTGATCGTCATCCAGGTGCCTTCCAGCAACAGCGGACCGAAGCCCTTGAGGCTGAAGGCGGAGAGCCCCAGATTTTGTAAGAGGTTTTCGAACATAAATCAGCAACCTGATCGGATAAAAAAAGCGCCCATCGCGAGATGGGCGCCGGGCATTACTTGCCGCTGTACAGATTCAGATCGCCAAAGTGTTTCTTCTGAATGGTGGCGTAGGTGCCGTCATCATGTAACGCTTTGATACCTTTATCCAAAAGTGCTTTCAGCTCGGTGTTACCTTTCTTAATACCGATCGCAGTTTTGGCTGGCAGCAGTTCGCTGTCGACAGGCTCGCTGATATCGTAACCGGCGCCATTTGGCGACTTCAGGAAGCCCAGTTCAGCTTGCAGCATGTCCTGGATCCCGGCGTCGAGACGGCCGGAAGTCAGGTCGGAATACACCTGGTCCTGGTTCTGATAGGCCTGGGTTTTCACGCCCGCCTTGTCGAGCACGGCTTTGGCGTAGGCTTCCTGGATGGTGCCTTGTTCGTAGCCTACGGTTTTACCCTTGAGCGACGCGACGTCGGCGGTGATGCCGGAGCCTTTCTTGGACACGTAAGCGGTTGGACCGGAGAACAGCTCGCTGGAGAAGTCGATGACTTTTTCGCGGGCCGGGGTCACGGTCATCGACGAGATAACGCCGTCGAATTTATTGGCTTTGAGGCCTGGAATCATGCCGTCGAAATCGCTTTCGACCCATTTGCACTTGACCTTCAGCTCGGCGCAGATTGCGTTCCCCAGATCGATGTCGAAGCCCACCAGGTTGCCGTCGGCCGCTTTCGACTCGAACGGTGCGTAGGAAGGGTCAACGCCGAAACGCAATTCTTTGTACTCCTTCGCCATGGCGGAGCCACCAGCCACGCACAACGCCAGTGCAGAAAGGGTCAGCAATGCTTTTTTCATTATTCAATCCCTAAAACCAATATGAGCGCTTGTGGCGCAGAATTATTGTTACTGGAACGCGTAAGACCTTAAGAAAGTAGCAATTTCCGAACCAGAGTGGCGAACGAGCGTTTTAAAAGGTGCGCGACGAACGGCCGGAGCACGATTTATGCACGAAAACGGGCGCAAGGAAATGGCCGCACCGGATTGGCACGAAAAGAATCGAATCCGAAGTGGGCCAAAGGCTTATCCGAGCAGATCCTGCAGGTCGAACCCGCTGTAACCCTCTACCAGCGGTGAAACCGGGTGATCACCGAGCGTTCGACCGGTCGCCGCGGGTCGATGTAGAAATCCCCGATGGGGCAGTACACATCTTCGGGACCCATCACCGTCCCCTGTAGGAGCGAGCAGGCTCGCTCCCACTAAGGGCGGAGGTTATTTCCCGGGGGTAAGGGTCAACCGCGACTTGCCATAGGCATTGTCGAAGTTTTGCGGCTGCATCGGCAGGCTCATGTACTGGCCCTTGAGCCACGGATCGACGCTGTTGAGGTAGTTCGGGCTGACCGGATTGCCAGACTGGCCGGTGCCGTTCTGGGCCATCAGTGGTTCGGACTGGCCGAAGTCGACGATCAGGCGCATGGCCGGTGCCAGCGTGGTATTGAAGTCCTGGCCCCAGGCGAACGCGGCGGTGTTGAGGGTGGTGTGATCGCCGCCCGCCGGAGCAGGGCCACGCACGGTCTGGCCGCCGGCGTTCTTCCATTCATAGCGATGCAGTTTGCCCCACTGCCAGGCCTTGTGATTACCGCCCAACTGGCTGTCGCCCGCGCTGATCGCTGCCGCAAGGCTGCGCGCGAGGATCGCCGGTTTGTCTTCTTTCTGCGCGGTGCGTGCGTCATCCCAGAACGGGCTGTCTTCGCGGCCCAGCAGGTGATCCGCTTGCGCCGCGTAGGACAACTTGCCATCTGCGACAAAGGCTTTCCACGCCGGGCTGCTTTCCGGGCCCAGTTCATCGAGGAAAATCTGCCGGGTGCTTTCTTGCAGGAACAGCTGGTAGATCGCCGCGTCGGTGGACGCCGGGCCCAGTTTGCCGTCGAAGGCCATCAAGCGGCTGAAGGCTTCGTGTGCCTTGGCGCGATCGGCCACCGGCAGCGCGTCGATGGCTTGCTTGAGTGGCTGGGACATGCCCGGCGCCTCGAACATTTTCTTCAGTTTGGCGGCGAAGGTGGTGGTCTGGTCGTACTGCATGGCGATCATGCTGCGGCTGTCGTGTTTGCCTGCGCCGGCCAGTTCAGCCAAGCGCTCGCCACGTTCCGGTGCCGACCATGAGTTGGACAGTTGCATGCCGTAACCATGGGGGATAACCCGCTGGTTGGCGGTGCCGAGCCAGCCTTGGGCCGGGTCCTGGTCGTAGGGGTGCAGCATCGGGTCGGCATAACCGTCCCAGTCGTAACGACCTTCCCAACCCGGCGAGGGCAGCAGGCCTTCGCCTTCGCGCCGGTTCGGGTAGCGGCCGGTGACTTGCCAGCCAATGTTGCTGGCATCGGCAAACACCAGATTCAACGCGATGGCGCGGATTTCGCGACTGGCGTCCGAGGCTTTCTCGACGCTCTGGGCGCGGGTCAGGTCGAAGAACGCATCCAGGGTTTTGTCATCGGTGAAGCTTGGCGTCTGCAAGGCCAGGCCAAAACCATTGGCCAGCGTGGTGCCTTGGGCGCTGTTGAGCAGCGGACCATGGCGGGTTTCGTAGACCGCTTCGCGAATCGGTCGCTGGCCTTTGACGAAATAGGTCTCGTTGCGCACGATCACTGGCTGCCACTTGCCGGCGTTTTCGTAGGTGATGGCGTTGCCCTGGCGTTTGATTTTCTCCAGGAACAGATCCTGGTTGTCACCCATGACGGACGTCATGCTCCACGCCACTTTGCCGTTGAAACCACCCAGTACCATCGGCAAGCCGGCGATGGTCACACCGGATGCCTGATACTTCGGCGCGCGGATCTGCACGTAACTGAACAATGACGGGACGCCCAGCGGGCCGTGGCTGTCGCTGGCCAGCAGGCTTTTACCGCTGCGGCTGCGTTGTGGGGCGATGGCCCAGTTGTTCGACGAAGTGGCGCCCAGCAGGTTCAGGTCAGACAGTTGTGCGGTGGCCTTGCTGATTTGCGCCAGCCCCGGGATTTGTCCGTTGAGCTTGAGGCCTTGCAGCTTTTCGCTTTCGGCCGCAGGCAGTTTTTCGTCGGGCGCGGACGGCGACAGCCACGCGAGTTTGTCGGTGGTCACCGTTTGCGCCAGCACCAACGAGGAGATTTCTTCCGGCAAGTTGGCCGACTGACTGAAGTTCAGCAGGCAGAAAATCAGCGCCGAGTCTTCCGGCTGCCAGTATTCAGGCTTGTAACCGGTGGCGGCAAGGTCTGCCGGCAACTTGTCGCGGTAGCGGAACAGGTAAGCATTGACCCCGCGCGCATAGACTTCAAAGAAGCGCTTGAGCCGCGGCGAAGACGCTTTGTACAACTCACCGGCATTTTTCTTCAGGTTGACGGCGCGCATGTAGCGGTCGGCATCCAGCAGTTCCGCGCCGTGCATTTCGGAGAGGCGGCCCTGAGCAAGCAGGCGCAGGGTGGCCATTTGCGTGATGCGGTCGCTGGCGTGCACATAACCGAGGGCGAACAGTGCGTCGTGGAAACTGTTGCTTTCGATCAGCGGCATGCCCATGGCATTGCGTCGCACGGAAACGTTTTGCGCCAGACCCTTGAGCGGCTGCATGCCAGAGGTCGGCGGGAGGGTGTCCTGGGCGTTGAAAGTCTGACAACCGGTCAGGCTCAAAACGCCGGCCACTGCTGCGGCAACGCCGAACTGGGGTAGAAAATGAGTAAGGGCTGGCGAGGCCATGGCAAAGCTCCTGCGGGGGTGGTGGCGCAATAAAGCCGCTACGTTAGTGAGCAGGCGATGGCCGCGCAAGCGGGGCAAGAGGTTATTTCTGGATTTGTCAAAGATCGCAGCCTTCGGCAGTGATACGCCGATCTCGCGTAGGCGCTGCCGAAGGCTGCGATCTTTTGATTCTCAAGTGACTTGCCAGCCTGTAACCGGTGATGCTGAAGTGCAGCAGGCACAATATCCTGGAGAACAGTCGGCATGGAGCTCAAGACAAACGCAGCACTGATCATCATCGATCAACAGAAAGGCATCCTTCACCCCAGACTCGGTCGCAGGAATAATCCCCAGGCTGAAGAGCGCATGCTGGAGTTGCTGAGCCATTGGCGACGCACCGGTCGGCCGGTGATCCATGTGCAACACCTGTCCCGGTCAGAGGATTCGGTGTTCTGGCCGCAGCAATCGGGAGTGGAGTTTCAGGAGCGTTTTCAGCCGGGTGCAGGTGAGCGATTGATCCAGAAACAGGTGCCGGATGCGTTTTGTTCAACTGAGCTGGCGTCAGGGTTGCGCGAAGCGGGGATCGGGCAATTGGTGATCGTCGGCGTCGCGACGCACAACTCGGTGGAGTCCACGGCGCGCTCGGCTGGAAATCTGGGGTTTGATGCGTGGGTGGTGGAGGATGCGTGCTTTACCTTCGACAAGGCTGACTTCTATGGCCATGCCCATTCAGCCGAGGAGGTGCATGCGATGTCGCTTGGCAATCTGCATGGCGAATACGCAACGGTTGCAAGCAGCGCGCAGATCCTGTCAGCCGACTAAGCACTTGTAGGAGCGAGCAAGCTCGCTCCTACAGGGACGGCATCAAGCGCCGTGGCACTTCTTGAATTTCTTGCCGTTGCCGCATGGGCAAGGGTCGTTGCGGCCGACGTCTTTCAGGGCGTTGCGCACCGGCTCCTGGTGGGCATGGCCGCAGTTCGGACCGTGGACATGGCCATGGTCGTGATCATGATCATGCTGGTGATGGTCATGATCGTGGTTGCAGTCAGGGCCATGGACGTGGGGTTGCTGGGTCATCGGGGTTACTCCGGAATTAAATCGGCGGGGATTATCACGCCATTACGCGTCAGGTGCACGTAGTGGGCGATGAATAAACCGGTTTCCATTTCACCTTCCAGACGATAGGGGATGCCTTGCTTGGGGTTTTTGAGTTGTTTGACCAGATCCTTGACCCTGGGCCACAGGTTGGTGCGGATTGGCACCTTGAAGTAGACGCTGTGTTTGGGGCGGACCGTAAACCACTGTTCATGCTCGCCTTCGGCCAGCAAGATGTCCGCCAGGTGAATGCGATATTCCAGGCCGCGCACCGTCAGGTCGCTGTCGTTGGGGTTGTCGACGCGAAAGTGCAGGATGAATTTCTGATCAAGCAGCCTGGCCCGCACGACTTCGACTTTTACCAGGTGGACCTCGGGATCCGGCTCGTCGCTGCTGAACCAGGACGCACAGCCCCCGAGCCCGAGGAACAAAAACAGCGTGAAGGTCTGCAAGAAACGTCTGTGACTGGTCATGTCGAGGTTCTCCCTTAAGGCCAGTCTAGTCCCTTCATCTCATGCGCCGAAGTAACCTGCACAGCACTTCTTGAACTTCTGTCCGCTGTCACATGGACAGGCATCATTGCGCCCGGTTTTGAGCGGCACAGTGGGGTCGATGAAATACCAGCGCCCGGTGTTCTGCACGAACGAGGAGCGCTCGCGGTGGCTGTGCTCGCCATGACTGTCATGCCAGCGCGCGGTGAACGTCACGAAGGCATGTTCGGGCTGGCCGCCCAGGACTTCCGAACTTTCCACTTCAAGCCCCAGCCAGGTGCTTTGGGCGCTCCAGTCACTGATTGCCTGACGATCAAGGCCTGCCTGTTGCGCCGGCAAGGTCGTGGCCACCAGATAATCGATCAAGCCCAGCACATAGGCGCTGTAACGCGAACGCATCAAGGCTTCGGCGCCGGGGGCAGGGTGACCGGTATGATAATGACCGCAACAGGCGTCGAGCAGGGTGCCGCTGCCGCAGGGACAAATGGATGTACTCATTGCATTACCACCAGTATTTCCCGAAGTTTTCCGGATTGGCCCAAAAGCGTGAATTGAGCCAGTCGGGCACTTGTTTGTATTCAAGCAGATCGTAGGTGAACAGGGTCAATACCTGTTCGTCACGGGCAAAGCGCTCGCTGGCTTGCAGCGCCAGGGAGAAAAAGTCCGTTTCCTGCCAGCCGCAGGCCGTCAGGTCCGCCAATACCGCTATGCGACTGGCGTTGAGGTTGCGGATGCCGCCCAACAGGTTCAGACCCTCGCGCTTGGGCAGATGCTCCAGGCAATCGACCACCAGGGCCAGGTCAAAACGCCGTGCCGCCAGCTCGGCAGGCAATGGCCCCGGTGCGGCGAACGCGACGCAGCTGTCCGGGTGGGCCGCTTTGAACGCTGCCAGCGCCGGGAACTCGCTGGCGCCGATCAGCAACAGGCGCGCGGGGGCATATCGGTCAAGTAGAGCGGCCAGTGCCTGCTGGGGCGTGCGTGAAGAAATACCTGCAATCATCGAAGTTCCTCAATCAGATCCGTCAAGACTAGCCTGCTCGAACGTTCGGGCCTAGAGCGGCTTGACGACAAATGCGCCAACCTCTCGTTAATACAAGAATAAACAGCGTGGTCCATTGCTGGCGGAGTTTAAAACTCGGGTCTTTACTAGCTGAATCGGTTCTAAGCCGATCCTTCAGGAGAAAACTCGATGAGCATAGTTCGGACAGCATTACCCTTGGTCCTGCTAACCAGTCTGTTGACTGGTTGCGCAGGTTTGCAGAAAACCGACTGGCCGACCTGTGCGGCAGTTGGTGGTGTCGTGGGCGCCGGTCTCGGTGCGACCGAAAGTTCGGCATGGGCAGGGTATGGTGCTCTGCTTGTCGGCGGTACGGCAGCGGCTTATTGCTGGGTTCACGGTGATGGCGACGAAGACGGCGACGGTGTGCCGGATAGCCGCGACAAGTGCCCGGGCACGCCTAAAGGCGTACAGGTCGACGCTGACGGTTGCCCACCTGCACCAGTGGTTGAAGAAGTGGTTGTAGTCAAGGAAGAAACCATCGTCATTCGCGATGTTCACTTCCAGTTTGATAAGGCCACACTGACCGAGTCTGACAAAGCGGTACTCGACAAGATAGCCACTCGCCTGAAAGCCGAAGCTCCGACTGCTCAATTGACTGTCACCGGCCATACGGACAGCGTGGGCAGCGACACCTACAACGAGAAACTGTCGGATAAACGCGCTCACTCGGTGGTTGAATACCTCATCGAGCAAGGCGTACCTCGCAGCAACTTCGTGTCGGTTGTCGGTGCCGGTGAAAGCCAGCCGGTAGCGGACAACTCAACCGATGACGGTCGTGCACAGAACCGTCGCACGGAAATCAAAATCCAGCGTTAATCCCTTCGCATCCGCGCCTTGTGCAGTCGCGGATGCGGGTCTTTACTCCTGTGTAACCGGTATTGGCCGGTGACACAGGAGCTTTCAACATGATCTTTCTCACAAGGACCGTATTGCCGGTTCTGCTACTTGGCAGCCTGTTGACGGGCTGCGCCACTCACAGTGATGGCACTGCCCCCCTCAATCAACGAACCTGGCCGATCTGCAGTCTTATTGGCGGGCTGGTCGGTGGAGGCCTTGGTGCAATCGAAAGTGCCGGCTGGGCCGGTGGTGGAGCTGCGCTGGGCATCTTGGCCGGTGGCTTGATCTGCTATGCACAGGATGGCGACGAAGACAGCGATGGCGTTTTCGATCGACGTGACCGCTGTGCCGATACTCCTGCCAATACCACGGTCGATCATCGCGGTTGTCCGTTGCCGCAGAACGCAGTTAGCGAGACTCCCGCCCCCACTCCTGCGCAATCTGAAGTCATCACCCTGAGCGATGCCGGCGAAGTGTTGTTTGCGTTCAACCAGGCCGATCTGACCCCTACGGCAAAGAGCCAGCTGGATGCGATCATGGGCAAGCTGGAGGACGCCAGCGTGGTGAGCGTGAAAGTGGTTGGCCACACCGACAGCGTGGGTGCGGATGCCTATAACCAGGCCTTGTCGGAGCGACGTGCCACCAGCGTGGCGGAATACCTGTTGAGCCAGGGTGTGGCGCCGAACAAAGTTACCAGCGAAGGCAAAGGTGAGAGCGAGCCGATTGCCGATAACGAAACCGAGGAGGGGCGCGCGAAGAACCGTCGCGTAGAACTTCACGTCAACCGCTGAGCCTTGAAATAGAGCCGTCGGACGATATTTTTGAGCGTCGCGACGGCCATTTGGCGGCCTTCATGAAGAATTTTCTATTGCCCTCTGGCTTATCCTGCGTGGAAGCCGTTACTGTGCGTGCAAATAATAATTCTCATCGGGGGGGCGTATGAAGGCGTTATGGGGGCTGGGGAAGTTACTGACCCTGATGTTCTGGCTGGTGGTGCTGTTCAATCTGCTCATGCCGTTTGTATTTCCGCTGCACCATCTGGTCAATCTGGCCGGTGGCCTCCTGGCATTCTTTCATCTGCTTGAAGTGCTGCTGTGCAATCGCAGCCTCAAAGGACGCGCCCACCCTTGGCGCGATCGCCTGAAGATTGTCATTTTCGGCGTTTTCCATCTGCAAACCATTCCTGCCCCCACCGCACCGAAGGCTTCCCATGCGTAAACTCTGTCTGCTCGCCGTATTCATCAGTCCATTGGCCTGCGCACAGGTGGTGAGCGTCGAAACCAACTCGCTGATGCGGTTGCCCAACACCGCCAGCACCCTGCAACTCGAACGCCTGGACGTCGCCGATTACGGCACTTTGCTGATCCCCTCGAACGTGACCGAAGTCTCCGTGGGCGAACTGCGTTTGGGGCGTGACGCACGCATTGCGATTGTGCCCGGCGAACAGACGTTGGCGTTGAAGGTCCATCGGGCTGATTTGTCCGAGGGTAGCCAGATCACGGCGCGCGGTGCGCCGGGGACGTATCAGAAGGCTGCCCGTTCCGGACGAAACCTGGATTTACAGATCAAGACCCTGAATGCATCGCAACTTCAGGTGGACGCTCGCGGTGGCGCAGGAGCTCCGGGGTTTGTGGGCCTCGACGGGGCCAACGGTCAGGATCCGGGCTGCACTTGGGGCCAGGCCGGTCGTGGTGCCGATGGCAGCGACGGCAGTAATGGTCAGGCCGGCGCGCCGGGGGCACTGGTCAAACTGACATTGCCGCGCGACTACCCGGCCGATCGGATCAAGGTTCAGGTGGCCGGTGGTGCTGGTGGCCTGGCCGGCCCTGGCGGCAAACCGGGGGCGGGTGGCAAAGCCAAGGGTTGCCTCGTTTACGAGGCCGACGGCGGCAAGGGCGGCAAACCTGGAGCGGATGGTCAGCCAGGACCGGAAGGCGCGGCGGGCTCGGTGACTGTGCAGCGGTTGTAAATCCAGCCAGGACTCTGTGGCGAGGGAGCTTGCTCCCGCTGGGGCGCGAAGCAGCCCCGAATCCGGATAATGTATTTTTTTCAGGATGAGCGCGTTCACCGGTTTACGGCTGCTTCGCAGCCGAGCGGGAGCAAGCTCCCTCGCCACAAACGCTCGATAGATTCAAAACATCGGCCGTGCCGCACCAATCGCCACCACGACCAACCCCACCAGCAGATTGATCCCCACCAGCTTGCGGATCCGCCCCAGCACCGCTGCACCCGCGGGCCAATCCTGCTCGGCCACGGCCGTGCGCAGTTCCGGCAGCATCAGCGCCTGAATCCGGATAAACAACGCCGTCATCACCACATACAAACCCATCATCACCTGCACATAACGTGGCGCAGTCTCAAAGCCACCGAAGTGCATGTGCAGCATGCCCACGCCGCTGACCGGCAACAGCACGACCGCCACCCAGACCCAACGGAAAAAACCTTGAAACACTTCTACCCACAGCTTTAGCCGGGCAGGGCCTTCCAGTGCCGTCACCGCTGCGGGGCGCAGGACCATCCAGGCGAAAAACATGCCGCCGACCCACACCAGTGAGGCAACGACATGCAGGCTATAAATGAGGCTAAAAGGTGTCATTGAGGTACTCCGTTCTGCGCGGGATTCATTAGCGGGGTATGATAGCCGCCGAACCGAACCACTGAAAATTTATCCAGCGTTTTTTGCGCCCGACAATCCATGATCAGCACTGAACTCAAAACCACGATCCAGGGCGCCTACTCGCGTTTTCTCGAAGCCAAGAGCCTCAAGCCGCGCTACGGCCAACGCCTGATGATCGCCGAAGTCGCCAAAGTCCTCGGTGATATCGACACCGACGACGAAGGCCGGCGCAGTGGCGACCCCGCGATTGTCGCGGTGGAAGCCGGCACCGGTACCGGCAAGACCGTGGCCTACAGCCTGGCGGCGATTCCGACGGCGAAGGCCGCCGGCAAGCGCCTGGTGATCGCCACTGCGACCGTCGCGTTGCAGGAGCAGATCGTCTACAAGGACCTGCCTGACTTGATGCGCAACAGCGGGCTGAATTTCAGCTTCGCCCTGGCGAAGGGGCGTGGGCGCTACATGTGCCTGTCCAAGCTCGACATGTTGCTCCAGGAAGGTCACGCGCAAACCGCCACCGCTCAGTTGTTCGAAGAAGAAGGCTTCAAGATCGAAGTCGACGAAGCCAGTCAGAAGCTGTTCACCAGCATGATCGAGAAGCTCGCCGGCAATAAGTGGGACGGCGACCGCGACAGTTGGTCCACCGCGCTGGAAGACGCCGATTGGGCGCGCCTGACCACCGACCACAGCCAGTGCACCAACCGTCATTGCCCGAATTTCGGCCAGTGCGCCTTTTACAAGGCCCGCGAAGGCATGGGCAAGGTCGACGTGATCGTCACCAACCACGACATGGTCCTGGCCGACCTGGCCCTGGGCGGCGGCGCGGTGCTGCCGGATCCGCGCGACACCATTTATGTATTCGACGAAGGTCATCACCTGCCGGACAAGGCCATCGGCCATTTCGCCCATTACACCCGCCTGCGCTCCACGGCCGACTGGCTGGAAACCACCGCGAAGAACCTCACCAAGTTGCTGGCCCAGCATCCCTTGCCGGGCGACTTGGGCAAGTTGCTCGAGCAGGTGCCGGAGCTGGCGCGAGAGATCAAGACCCAGCAGCAATTCATGTTCACGGCCTGCGAGCAGATCGCCGATTTCAAACCCGGCGAAGACGTCGAAGGTCGCGAGCGGCCACGTCACCGGTTTGTCGGCGGGGTGATTCCCGATCACATGCGTGAAATGGGCATCGAGCTGAAGAAAGGCTTCGCGCGCCTGACCGACCTGTTCACGCGCCTCACCGAATTGCTCAAGGAAGGCATGGACGGCGAGGTCAACATCGGCATCGCCAGCAATCAGGCCGAAGAATGGTATCCACTGTTCGGCAGCCTGTTGTCCCGCTCTTCGGGCAACTGGGAATTGTGGACCGCCTTCACCGTTGAAGACCCGGAGGACAACCCGCCCATGGCCCGTTGGCTGACCCTGGCCGAAAGCGGTTCGCTGTTCGACATTGAGGTCAACGCCAGCCCGATCCTCGCGGCGGAAATGCTCCGGCGCAATTTGTGGAACGTGGCCTATGGCTGTCTCGTCACGTCGGCGACCCTGACTGCACTCGGCACTTTCGACCGCTTCCGCATGCGCGCCGGGCTGCCGAAAAAAGCCGTGACCGCCGTGGTCCCGAGCCCGTTCCACCATGCCGATGCCGGCGTGCTGCGGGTGCCGAACCTGAACGCCGACCCCCGTGACGCCGCCGCGCACACCGCCGCGATCATTCGTGACTTGCCGGAACTGGTCGAAGGCTCGCGGGGCACGTTGGTGCTGTTCTCCTCGCGCAAACAGATGCAGGACGTGTTCGACGGACTCGACCGCGACTGGCGCAAGCAAGTGTTCATTCAAGGCAACCTGTCGAAACAGGAAACCCTGAACAAGCACAAAGCGCGGGTCGATGGCGGGGATTCGAGCGTGCTGTTCGGCCTGGCGAGTTTCGCCGAAGGGGTCGACTTGCCCGGCGCCTATTGCGAGCACGTGGTCATCGCCAAGATTCCGTTCTCGGTACCGGATGACCCGGTCGAAGCCGCGCTGGCCGAATGGATCGAAGCCCGTGGTGGTAATCCGTTCATGGAAATCTCCGTACCGGACGCCTCGCTGAAACTGGTTCAAGCCTGCGGACGCTTGCTGCGTACCGAAGAAGACCGCGGCACCATCACCTTGCTCGATCGACGCCTGGTCACCCAGCGTTATGGCAAGGCGATCCTCAATGCATTGCCTCCTTTCCGCCGCGAAATTTCCTGAGACTCCGGTGGGCGGTTTCGCCCACTGCGTTGTCTATCTTTCAGCCATCGCTTTTCCACAGGCCCATTGAAGGTCGTTAGGGAGAATTTCGTTCTCATGATTCGCCGTTCGTTGCCCGCTGTTTTTGCCCTGTTGTTCGCAACACCTTTGCTGGCCGCTCCCGCCGGTCAGCAAACGCTGTTCAACTTTGTGCGCCCCGCCGACGTGGTTCAGGTGGCGACTCAGGACGCCAGCCTGCCGCAATCCAACGCCGAGCAAACCCCCGAGGGCGAAGTGCTGCGGCGGGTAACGTTCAACCCGGTCGCGCGGCCGACCTTGCGCCTGAGTCCGCAGAGCGGTGCCTGGGACTGGTCGCAATCGGGTTTCATGAGCTTGCGGGTCCAGAGTGCGATGGACTGGGCCCTGACCCTGTACGTGACGATCCAGAGCAATGACGGCAAGACGCTGGTCAGCCGCGTCGACCTGCCGGCCGGCCCCGCGCAAACGCTGTTGGTGCCATTGCAACCGACTTCACCGTTGAGCCTGGGCATGAAGGCCGGCCCGCCAATGCCGATGACGATCGACGGCCAGCGTGTGTTGTTGGCCAGCAGTGCTGGCGCGCTGGACCGTGGCCAAGTGGTGTCGGTGAGTGTGTCGATGGATCAGCCGAACGTCGCGCAAAGTATTTTGCTGGAACGCTTTGGCGTGCAGGACGGCGAGTCGGTGACCCAAACCGTGTATGGCGGATTGGTCGATGCTTACGGTCAATCGACGCGGGCCAAGTGGCCGGAAAAAATCAGCACTGACGAGCAGCTGAAAAGCGCCGCCGCCAAGGAACAGCAACAACTGAAAACCTGGCTGGCCGAGCGCGAAAAGTCGTCCCTGGACAAATTTGGCGGCTTGAACAAAGGTCAATCGTTCAAGGCTAGCGGCTTTTTCCGCACCGAGAAGCGCGACGGTCGCTGGTATCTGGTGACGCCGGAGGGCCATCCGTTCTATTCGCTGGGCGTCAACACCGTCACCCCGGACGTCAACCAGACCTACGTGGCCGGTCGCGAGTGGATGTTCGAATCCCTGCCCAAGGCTGACGAAAACCTGGCCAGCCACTTTGGCGAAGGCGACAACCGGGGCGGCAACGGTGCTGACTTGGGACGCGGCTACAACGCCGGGCGCTGGTACGATTTTTACGGGGCCAACTTGCAGCGTTTGTATGGCGACCCTTGCGCACTGGGCAGTGACACCAAGGCGGGCGTCGCTGCTGCGGCCAAGGCTGATGCAGTTGAGGCCACGGCAGAGAAAGCCGTTGAACCAGCGGTTGTGCCGCCGAGCCCTGAAGCCGGTGTCGCTGAAGCTGCCCAAACTGAAGCGAAAGCGCCAGCGCCAATTGCTGTCGAGCCTTGCAAGGCGGTTTTTGACGAGCAGCGCTGGGCCCGCCACACACTCGATCGCCTGCAAGCCTGGGGCTTCAACACGATCGGAAACTGGAGTGCGCCGGCGCTGGGTAATGCCGATCGCGTGCCGTACACCTTGCCGTTATCGATCGTCGGTGATTACGCCAGCATCAGCACTGGCAGCGATTGGTGGGGTGGCATGCCTGATCCGTTCGACCCGCGCTTCGCCATGGCCACGGAACGCGCCGTGGCCATTGCCGCTCGCGATCACCGCGACGACCCATGGCTGATCGGTTATTACGCCGACAATGAACTGGCCTGGGCCGGTCCTGGCGATGATCCGAAAGACCGTTATGCCTTGGCCTACGGCACCTTGAAAATGACCACCGACGTCCCGGCCAAGCGTGCGTTCCTCAAGCAATTGCGCGATAAGTACCGCAACCAGGCCGGCCTGTCGAAAGCGTGGGGCATCGATTTGCCCGCGTGGGAATTGATGGAAGACCCGGGTTTCGTGCCACCGATGCCAAGCGCCGAATATCCGGAAATCGAAGCCGACTTCAAATACTTCCAGAAGGTCTTCGCCGACGCTTACTTCAAGACCATTTCCGATTCGCTCAAGTGGCACGCGCCGAACCAGTTATTGCTCGGCGGCCGTTTCGCCATCACCACGCCGGAAGCAGTCGAATCCTGCGCCCAGTATTGCGATGTGTTGAGTTTCAACATGTACACGCTGCAACCCCAGGATGGTTATGACTTCGCCAAATTGCGCAGCCTCGACAAACCGGTGCTGATTACCGAGTTCAATTTCGGTTCGGCTGATCGTGGTCCGTTCTGGGGTGGTGTCACGCAATTGGCGAAAGAAGAGGACCGTGGCCCGGCCTATGCGAACTTCCTAAAGCAAGCGATGAGCGAGCCGTCGATTGTCGGCGTGCATTGGTTCCAGTACCTCGACCAACCGGTGACCGGTCGCCTGCTTGATGGGGAAAACGGCCACTTCGGTCTGGTGGGGATCACCGACCTGCCGTTCCAGGGCTTCGTCGACAGTGTGCGCAAAAGCAATCTGGCGACGGTCGATAAAATGGGTAAAGAAGCCGAGAAAGCGGCGACCGAGGCCGACAAAGCCAGCCACGATGCCGAGGGCGGGCGTAAAGCCGATGCCGGCAAAGGACCGGGGAAGGGCGCGGGTGGACATTCCGGCAAAGGCCATTGATCCCGTTTGCAGCCTGCGGCAGCACCTGGAGGAGCTGCCGCAAGCTGCGATCTTTCGATCTTGGCCCTCAATTGACCATCCAGCCCAACCCTGTTCCCAAAACCCTCAAGGGCTGGAACAATGCCCGCCACTTTGTAGAGCGTTAATCCGGGGAGTTACGGGTGCAGATTCAGGGTCATTACGAGCTTAAGTTCGAGCCGGTGCGTGAGGCGTTCGCGGCGCTGTTCGACGATCCTCAGGAGCGTGGCGCGGCGTTGTGCATCCAGGTCGGCGGCGAAACCGTCCTCGACCTCTGGTCCGGCACCGCTGACAAGGACGGTGCCGAAGCCTGGCACAGCGATACCATCGCCAACCTGTTCTCCTGCACCAAAACCTTTACCGCCGTTACCGCGTTGCAACTGGTGGCTGAAGGCAAGCTGCAACTGGATGCGCCGGTTGCGCGCTACTGGCCGGAATTCGCCGCTGCCGGCAAAGAATCCGTCACCCTGCGCCAACTGCTTTGCCACCAGGCCGGATTGCCCGCGCTGCGCGAGTTGCTGGCCCCTGAAGCGCTTTACGATTGGCAAACCATGGTCGATGCGCTGGCCGCCGAAGCACCGTGGTGGACGCCGGGTGAAGGCCACGGCTACGCGGCCATCACTTACGGCTGGTTGATCGGCGAGTTGTTGCGACGTGCTGATGGTCGTGGGCCGGGTGAGTCCATTGTGGCCCGGGTTGCCAAACCGTTGGGTCTGGATTTTCACGTTGGTCTGGCTGACGAGGAGTTCCATCGCGTGGCACACATCGCTCGCGGCAAAGGCAACGTCGGCGATGCGGCGGCCCAGCGCCTGCTGCAAGTGACCATGCGTGAGCCGACGGCCATGACCACCCGAGCTTTCACCAATCCGCCGTCGATCATGACCAGCACCAACAAACCGGAATGGCGACGCATGCAGCAGCCGGCCGCCAATGGTCATGGCAATGCCCGTAGCCTTGCCAGCTTCTACGCCGGACTGCTCGACGGCAGCCTGCTGGAAAGCGAGATGCTCGACGAGCTGACCCGCGAACACAGCCTCGGCGAAGACAAGACTTTACTGACCCGGACCCGTTTCGGCCTGGGTTGCATGCTCGATCAACCTGACGTGCCTAATGCAACGTTCGGTCTGGGTCCTCGGGCCTTTGGTCACCCGGGTGCCGGTGGCTCCATCGGTTTTGCCGACCCCGAGCACGATGTGGCCTTCGGTTTTGTGACAAATACCCTGGGACCGTACGTCTTGATGGACCCGCGTGCGCAAAAGCTGGTGCGGGTTCTGGCCACCTGTCTGTAAGAATCGCTCAAGGGTTCCAGGATTGGAACCCGAACGTCTTTTCAGTTTCAAACCTCCGTTTAGCGGGCCGCTGTGGCCTGATGTTTTTTGACTTCATTTTTGTGGATATCCAATGTCATCCAATAAAACCCTCGCCTTGGCCCTGTGCTTCGCTATTACCGGCTGCGCACAGACTCCACAAAAAGATTCCGATGGCGGTAGCTGGTGGTCGTTCGGCTCCTCCGACAAGGTCGCAGCAAAAGAATCGGCCCCGGCGCCATTGAAACCAGCGGCAACCGCACCGGTGGCCAAGGCTGACACCAGCAGCCCGTGGTACTGGCCGTTCGGTTCCGACCAGCCGGCAACCAAAGCCGAAGTGAAACCTGAAGCCAAGCCCGTCACCGTGGCCAAGACCGGAGCCGATACCGGCAGCCAGTGGTGGTGGCCGTTCGGTGGTAGCGAGCAAAGCACCGCTAAAGCCGTGCCGATGCCTGATCCGAAAGTTACCCAGGCCTGGTTGGACGACTACGAACCGCGTCTGCGCGAAGCGATCAAGGGCAGCAACCTGCAACTCGAACGCCGCGAAAACGTGCTGGTCGTGACGGCGCCGGTCGAAGGCTCATTCAATCCGGATCGCCCGGCCATGTTGCTGCCGGTCACCCTCGGCCCGTTCACCCGCGTCGCCAAAATCCTCGAAGTCGATCCGAAAACTGCGGTGTTGATCCTCGGTCACAGCGACACGTCCGGTTCAGCGCCGGCCAACATCAAGCTCAGCCAGGACCGTGCCCGGTCTATCGCCGCGATTTTCCGTCTCAGTGGCCTGCAACGTGACCGTCTGATGTTGCGTGGCATGGGCAGCGATGCGCCGCGCGCCGCCAACGACAGCGCGGAAGGGCGTGCGCTGAACCGCCGTGTGGAACTGTTGGTGACGCCGCAAAACACCATGGTTGCGTTGCTGAGCAAGTACAACATGCCAGCACCGAGCCCCGTCACGCTGGTCGCTGCGCAGGACATCAAACCCGTCGCCAAGCCTGTGACACCGGCACCTGCCGCTAAAAAAGCCAGCGTCCCAGCGGCGAAAAAAGCCCCGGCACAAAAGGCACCGGCCAAGAAAACCCCTGCCAAAACTGCTACCCCGGCGAAAAAGACCAGCCCGGCCAAGGCCTCCGCGGCTGACAAGAAAGTCGCCACCACCGATACTGCAAAGAAGTGATTCGTTAACCAAAAGGAATGCGCCATGACCCAGGGCCTGGCTGATATGCGTCGTGACTACACCCGTGATGGCCTGACCGAGGCGCAAGCCCCGGCCGAGCCGTTTGCGCTGTTCCACCAGTGGTTCGCCGACGCGGTGAAAACCGAACAGGCACCGGTGGAAGCCAACGCCATGACCCTGGCCACGGTTGACCCCGACGGTCGACCGCACTGTCGCATTCTGCTGCTCAAAGGCCTGGACGAGCAGGGCTTCACCTTCTTTACCAATTACGACAGCGCCAAGGGCAAGCACCTGTTTGCGAACCCGTTCGCGGCCATGACCTTTTTCTGGCCGGCCCTGGAACGCCAGGTGCGCATCGAAGGACGGGTGGTGAAGGTCACGCCGCAGGAGTCCGACGCGTATTATCAGGTTCGCCCGCTGGGCAGCCGTCTGGGCGCCTGGGCTTCACCGCAAAGTCGTGTCATCGCTGATCGTGCCGAGCTGGAAGCATTGCTCAAGGACACCGAGCAACGCTTCAGCGATGCCCAGCCCCATTGCCCGGAACACTGGGGCGGCTACCGCCTGTTACCCGAGCGCATCGAGTTCTGGCAGGGGCGCCCGAGCCGCTTGCACGACCGCCTCAACTACCGTCTACAAGACTCCAACTGGATTCTTGAACGTCTGGCACCCTAAGCAGTCTACCGATCGGGATAACCTGCCGCAGCGGCCTCAAGCCACTTCGACAGGTCTCGACGATTGATCTTCTGCGCCTGAGCGTTTGCCAGCTGTTCGAGCATGAAGACTTTTTTCTGCTCGTCTGTACCCGCCAACGACAGGGCCAGATCGCGGTCCATCCAGCGTTTGATCCGCACGTACAACCACCAATGGAAGTACAGACCGGCGACGGTTGTGGCGACAATGATAAAGTAGTCCATATGAATCCTTGGGCCAGTGGCGCAGTTTTTCGATTTTGCCGCACTGTGCGGTGAGTTCGTGAAGGCGACTTAACACAGCCTGAATCAAAACAACTTTATCCGGGCCGTGCCGTGACAGGCGTCAAGCTGCGGAGTTTAATGAATACCTGTCCTTTGGAGTTGATGCTATGCGTAAGTCTGTTCTGCTGGTTGCTGTCTTTTCCACGATGGCGATGTTGCTCACCGGTTGCCAATCAAGCCTGACCGGTGACTCCTATTCCCGTGACGAAGCACGTCGCGTGCAGACCATTCGCATGGGGACCATCGAAGCCCTGCGTCCTGTCAAAATCGAAGGCACCAAGACCCCGATTGGCGGTGCAGCAGGCGCAGTGGTGGGCGGCGTTGGTGGCAGCACCATTGGCGGCGGCAGTGGCAGCATCGTCGCCGCGGTCATCGGCGCAGTCGCCGGTGGCCTGATCGGCTCGGCCGCAGAAGAAGGCCTGACCCGTACCCAGGGCGTGGAAATCACCGTGCGCGAAGACGACGGCAGCATGCGCGCCTACGTGCAACAGGTTCAGGAAAACGAAGTGTTCCGCGTTGGCGAGCGCGTACGCATCTCCACTGTTGACGGGACCAGCCGCGTTTCGCACTAAGCGGAAGGTAGGGTGAAAAACAAAACCCCGATCAGGTAACTGGTCGGGGTTTTTATCTTGAGTTATTTGGAGGCGTTCCGGGCGCCTATGAAGTATTCCAAGTCTTCTGGAAAATCGACATTGAGCAGCTTGGCAGCTTGCCTGACCTGAACTTTTGTCATTTCTAACTCTCCGGGCTCTATTTCCTCAAGTGTCTTCGATTCCGTGAGTTGTGCCAGAGCTTGATTTAATTCGTAGTTTTTTATAGTTAGCTCGAATTGCAATGAGTCATCCTGTTTCTCATCCGGGTAAAAGCCAGTGATGGATAGGTAGCGCATTTTTGATCTCTTTCTGTGGTCACTTTGGTGTCGTTCTGCCGGGCTTCGCTTTTTTAGTTTGCTCACCGGTTATGTGATTGATCTCACCTAGGTGAATACCTGATTGTCGTAAAGCTCAACAGCGCCGCTTTTTGAGTCTGGGGCGAGTTTATAGAATGCATTTTAATCTCCCGGCTACCATGGTTTTCGATAACGAAATGCTACTTGGTAGTCATGGGTGGAAATATCGATTCGATGCTTGAATAGACACTGAAGTGCCACCACCCAACCCGCCGAAACATCAAATCCGCCATCATAGATTTCCTTTTCATCCAGCAGACCTAAAGTTTGGATAATTGAAAAATCGTCGCCAAGGTCCGCAGAGTATTCCTGCCCTTCTGCTATTTCTGTGTCCCTGTTATACCAATCCAATCTGACTTTCAGTCCCATTGCTGCCTCACAAATACTTTTTGATGTTGCGTTCTTTCTTGGGTGGATCGATTTGTTTACCTGTTAAGTGATCGAAAGAGCCTAGGTGACTTCCATCACTCGCACGATAGGCTTCCAGTTCTCCATGTTGTGAGTCCCACTCGTAGATTTTTCGACCTTTGGCATCAGTCCAGCGCTCTCGGAGACCCGCACCTCCTTGCTTGGGAGTTTTGTTTTTCACCTTTTTCAGACTTGAAAAACCTGTAATTTCTTCTGTTTCCGGAGCTGGGTGATATCCATGTTCTGGATTAGGGAGTTTTCTGCCAGAAACACTCACCACAACATAAACCGGCCGAACCCCCGCCCCCACCGGAAACACAAGAATGAAATCCTTGTAGTCAGGCGGATACACCGGGTTGACGATGATGTCGTCCGCCGCTTTGGTCGGTGGGAAGACCCAGATGTGCGGCGCTTGTGGGGCGGCTTGCAGGGCGGGGATGCCGAGTGTGTTGGTGCCGTCTTCGGCCGGGGTCCAGATCAGTTCGATGCCTTCGCCGAGGTCGGCGATGAATTGGCTGCCCCGGGCGGTGATCTGCACGACATCGACCATTTCCCAGTCGAGGTTCCTGCCGGTGTAGAAGCCGTAACCCTTGAGGCTGCCGTCTGCTTGTTGCTCGATCTGAAGGCGCACGCGGGTGCGGGCTTGTTTGAGGTTGCGCAGTTGGTCTTCGGTGTAGAGGGCGCTGTCGCCCAGGCTCGGGGCCCAGAACAGGGCGACCAACCCGGTCAAGGTAGCGCTCGCCGTAGCTCCAATGGCACCCATGACCGGCGCGGCGAGACTCGGGGCACTCAGGGCCAGACGCCCGACGCCAAGCGCGACAGTGCTGCCGCTGATGGTTTCCAGATTCAGCAGGCCGTCGTCGTCGACATTACGCCCGCCGAGCCAGGCGATGTCGCCGTAATCCTTGAGACTGTCGGTCGGCACCATTCCTGAAGGGTTGGTGTAGTCGATGATGGCGTCAGGCAGGTTGCAGGACTTGGCGAACACGCAGCCTGCGTGCGTCGGTTCTTCCTTTTTTGCAGCTACCGTGAGGCTGTCTTCGAACGCCTGCTGCCGGGCGAGCATTGTTTCGTAGGCGTTTTGCCGGGCGTCCCGTGCTGCGAGTTCGCGGGCCGTCATCGGGCGATAGGTGACGTGATGCCCATCGCCCTGAGGCGGGTTTCTGATGAGGGGAATGTTCTTGTTGCCAGCCACTGATCATCCTTGGTTACGTCCATCGGCAGCCCCGCGAAGGGGCTGCACGACGTTAACCAAGGTGCTTGATCGTGACTGTAGGACGCGTCCGGGATGACGCTAGGAACTGTCGCTGTTTATCGGGCAGCCACGACGGTGCTTTTGCGGCTCGCCATCGCCGTCACGGCATAACCGATCAACGCTGCCAGAATCGAACCGGTCAAAATCCCCATGCGGTCCATGCCGGCGTAGTCGCTGACGCCTGGTTCGAAGGCCAGGGAGCCGACAAACAGACTCATGGTAAAGCCGATGCCACAGAGGATCGCCACGCCCAGGATCTGGCCCCAATTGGCGCCTTGAGGGAGGGTGGCAATACCGATTTTGACGGCGAACCACGTCAGCGCAAACACGCCGACGGTTTTGCCGAGGAGCAGACCAACCGCAATGCCCATCGGTACGTCGTGGGTGAAGCTTTCGACGGTCACGCCACTCAGGGACAGGCCGGCGTTGGCGAACGCAAACAGCGGCAGAATGCCGTAGGCCACCCAGGGGTGCAGCGCATGTTCAAGGTTGAGCAGAGGGGACGGCTCAGCGTTTTTCGTGCGCAAAGGAATGCAGAACGCCAAAGTGACGCCAGCCAGCGTGGCATGGACACCGCTCTTGAGTACGCAAACCCAGAGGATCAAGCCAACCAGCATGTAGGGGCCGAGCTTCACCACGCCGAGTCGGTTCATCGCGATCAATGTCGCGATACAGGCTGCGGCCAACGTCAGGGACAGGGTCGACAGCGAGCCGGAATAGAAGATCGCGATGATGATGATTGCGCCAAGGTCGTCAATGATCGCCAGGGTCATCAGGAACAGTTTCAGCGAGACCGGAACACGTTTACCCAACAGCGCGAGAACGCCGAGGGCAAAGGCGATATCGGTAGCGGTCGGAATTGCCCAGCCACTCAGGGCGGTTGGATTATCGCGGTTGAGGAACCAATAGATCAGCGCGGGCACCACCATGCCGCCAATGGCCGCGGTACCGGGCAATACGATCTGCGACGGTTTGGACAGTTGGCCATCGAGGACTTCGCGTTTCACTTCCAGGCCGATCAGCAGGAAGAACAACGCCATCAGGCCGTCGTTGATCCACAGTAGCGCCGGCTTGGCGATTTTCAGGGCGCCGATCTGGGCCACGACGGGGGTGTCCAGCAGCCCGGTGTAGAGCCACGACAGTGGCGAATTGTTGATGACTAGAGCCAGAACGGCAGCCGCGATCAATAAGAGACCGCTGGCAGCTTCCAACTGAAAGAAACGCGTGAAAGTGCTACGCAGAGGCAAGGTCGCTCTCCATCCGTGAATTCAAAAGGTGTTACACCCTAACAAGTACTGTTAGTTGTTAAAACAAAAGTTATATTCTTTTTTGTTATATGCCGTTACAGAACGTCCAGATGGCTCGGGCATGAGCCTAGCAGTTGTCTGGCGTATTGGACCTCAGCTGTATCTGTGCCGGCTGCAGGATTTTTCCTAAGCTTGTTGATTGAGCCCTTTAACAACGCCGATTTTTGCCTGATTCAACGAGAACCCCATCATGAGCGACAACCGACAGTGGTCCCGCGAGGCGATCCGGATTATCGAAGCCGATTTCCAGCGCAGCGCCGACACCCACCTGATCCCCTTGCCGCTGCCGGGTTTTCCGGGCATCGAGTTGTACTTCAAGGATGAGTCCAGCCACCCCACGGGCAGCCTGAAGCATCGCCTCGCGCGCTCGCTGTTCCTGTATGCGCTGTGTAACGGCTGGCTCAAACCCGGTGCGCCGGTCATCGAAGCGTCGAGTGGCTCGACCGCCATTTCCGAGGCTTACTTTGCACGCATGCTGGGTTTGCCGTTCATTGCGGTGATGCCTGCCACCACCTCCAAAGAGAAGATCGCGCAGATCGCGTTCTACGGTGGCCAAAGCCATTTGGTCGACGACCCGACCCAGATCTACGCCGAATCCGAGCGCCTGGCGCGTGAGCACGACGGGCATTTCATCGACCAGTTCACCTATGCCGAGCGCGCCACCGACTGGCGGGCCAACAACAATATCGCCGAGTCCATCTTCCATCAGATGCGATTCGAGCAGCATCCCGAGCCGAGCTGGCTGATTTCCAGCCCCGGTACCGGCGGCACCACGGCCACACTGGGCCGATACGTACGTTATCGCCAGCACGACACCCGTGTGCTGTGTGCCGATGCCGAGCGCTCGGTGTTCTTCGATTACTACCAGACCGGCGATGCCAGCCTGCGCCTTGATCACGGTTCGCGGATCGAGGGCATTGGACGGCCGCGGGTGGAAGCCTCGTTCCTGCCCAAGGTGATCGATGCGATGGTCAAGGTGCCTGACGCGTTGTCACTGGCGGCCATGCATTACCTGGCGGAGCGCTTGGGACGGCATGTGGGCGGGTCGAGCGGGACCAACCTGATCGGCGCATTGATGGCGGCTCAGCACATGAAGGCGGCCGGGGAGGCGGGGTCGATGGTGGCGATTCTGTGTGACAGCGGCGAGCGCTATGCCACGACCTATTACGATCAGGCCTGGCTCAAGGCTCAGGGGTATGAACTGAGTGGATTGATTGCCACGGTGGCTGCGACGGTGGAGCGGGGCGAGCCGTTGCCGGCGAGCGTGCTGCGCGCCAATATCTGACACCCATTACCTGTAGGAGCTGGCTTGCCGGCGAGACGGGTTCGGATTCAGCATGAATGTCGGCTGATCCACCGCTATCGCTGGCAAGCCAGCTCCTACAGGGTTCCGGTCAGGCCTCGAGACCGAGGATGTCGCGGGCAACGGCTTCTGCAATGCGAATCCCGTCAACACCTGCCGACAGAATCCCGCCCGCATAACCCGCGCCTTCACCGGCCGGGAACAAGCCTTTCACGTTCAGGCTCTGCATCGATTCGTTGCGGGTAATGCGCAGCGGCGACGATGTGCGGGTTTCGATGCCGGTCAGCACCGCGTCGTGCAACGAGTAACCACGAATCTGCTTCTCGAACGCCGGCAAGGCTTCGCGAATCGCTTCGATGGCGAAGTCCGGCAAGGCCAGGGCCAGATCGCCCAGAGCGACGCCCGGTTTGTAGGAAGGCTCGACACTGCCCAGTTCGGTGGACGGTTTGCCCGCGATGAAATCGCCGACCAACTGCGCCGGTGCTTCGTAGTTGCTGCCACCCAGCACAAAGGCGTGGGACTCAAGACGCTCCTGCAACTCGATACCGGCCAGCGGGCCGCCCGGAAAATCGACTTCCGGGGTGATGCCGACAACGATCCCGGAGTTGGCATTGCGCTCGTTACGCGAGTACTGGCTCATGCCGTTGGTGACCACGCGATTTGGCTCGGAGGTCGCCGCCACCACGGTGCCGCCCGGGCACATGCAGAAGCTGTAGACCGAACGGCCATTCTTGGCGTGGTGCACCAGTTTGTAGTCGGCGGCGCCCAGTTTCGGGTGGCCCGCGTACTTGCCCAGGCGCGCGCGGTCGATCAGCGACTGCGGGTGCTCGATACGGAAACCCACCGAGAACGGCTTGGCTTCCATGAACACGCCACGGCCGTGAAGCATGCGGAACGTGTCGCGGGCGCTGTGACCGAGGGCCAGGATCACGTGTTTGGAATGGATCTGCTCGCCGCCGTTGAGTTCGACGCCGACCAGTTGGCCGTCTTCGATCAACACATCGGTGACACGCTGCTGGAAGCGCACTTCGCCGCCCATGGCGCGAATCTGCTCACGCATGTTTTCCACCACGCCGGTCAGACGGAATGTACCGATATGCGGCTTGCTGACGTAGAGGATTTCTTCCGGGGCACCGGCCTTGACGAATTCGTGCAGCACTTTGCGGCCGAGGAATTTCGGGTCCTTGATCTGGCTGTAGAGCTTGCCGTCAGAGAACGTCCCTGCGCCGCCTTCGCCGAACTGCACGTTGGATTCCGGGTTGAGCACGCTTTTGCGCCACAGGCCCCAGGTGTCCTTGGTGCGCTGGCGTACTTCGGTGCCGCGTTCGAGGATGATCGGTTTGAAGCCCATTTGTGCGAGCAACAATCCGGCGAAAATCCCGCACGGGCCGAAACCGACAACGATCGGGCGTGCACTCAGGTCGGCCGGCGCCTGGCCGACTTCTTTGTAGCTGACATCCGGCGCCACGTTGACGTTACGGTCATCGGCGAACGTGTGCAGCACCGCCGCCTCATCGCGAACGTTGAGGTCGATGGTGTAGATGAAGCACAGTTCGGAGGACTTTTTTCGCGCATCGTAGCTGCGCTTGAACAAGGTGAAGTCGAGCAGGTCATCACTGGCGATGCCTAGGCGCTGCACGATGGCAGGGCGCAGGTCTTCTTCGGGATGGTCGATCGGCAACTTGAGTTCGGTGATTCGTAACATGGCGGGATCCGGTTCGCGGGGCGCACAACTGCGCCAGGGCGTTTGAAGCCGGCGATTATAAGCCCCAATGGCACCGTCCAGTGAGGCAAAAACGGCCTCTCGTCGAATCAGTCGTCCCGTGCACCGCCGAAGGATGCGCAACCGCGCTGCACTTTTCCGTCGACTCGAAGTTCCGCGCTCATGTGCTGGATGCTGCCGGTGCTGCTGTCGACGCAGCGTTGTGGTGCAACCCACAGTTCGATGTGCTGGTTATTGGCATCGGTGCTGAGGTTGAAACGGCCATCGCCCAGTTGCTCTTCGACGTAGGGCACGGCCAATGGTGGCTGGCCGGCACGCTCGAGGATCAGGCCTTTGCCGCTGACTTTCATCGTCCATTCCGGGTTGTGGCCCGCTGCACGCAAAATCGACAGTTTGAAGTTTGGATCGTCACATGCCGTGCCCGAGCGCTCGATGCGGTACAGCGTTTCCAGGTCAAGTTGGCCGTCGGCACCGTTACCGGAGACAACCTTGCCACGCACATCGGCAAACAGTTTGCCCTTGCCATCGGCCAGGGATGCAGCCTGTTGCAGGATGCTGGTACCGCCCGTGTCGTTGACCACGTAACGATTTGGCTGATTGCACGGCTGGAACAGCAGTTTTCCATCCGCCGCCGTCAACTGCCCTTGCAGGCGGGTTTGACCGACATTCGCGGCGTTTTCACGCGGGCTGTCGAACAATTGGCAGGCGGCGAACAGAGGAAGCAGGGCAACGACGGCTAAGGAACGGGCAACACGCATCTTTGGCTCTCCAGACAAGTGCCGCCACGTTACTCAGCATGACCGTTCATCACAACCCCATCAATTGTTGTCGATCAACCGGAAGGAGCCGGCTTGCTGGCGATAGCGATCGGAAGGCGCCATCGCCAGCAAGCCGGCTCCTACGGTTTTCTGGGTGAATTAACCCACTTGAAAAGTCTGACCCGTCTGTAAGCCTTCCACACTTTTGGCGTAGGCCAACGCCACATCCGCCGCAGGAACCGGTTTGAACCCACGGAAGTACGGCGCGTATTTGCCCATGGCTTCCACCAGGACGTTCGGGCTGATCGAGTTCACCCGCAGGCCGCGAGGCAACTCGATGGCGGCGGCGCGGACAAAGCTGTCCAGTGCACCGTTGACCAGCGCCGCCGATGCGCCGCTATAGATCGGATCGTGGCTCAGTACGCCGGTGGTGAAGGTGAACGATGCCCCGTCATTGGCGAATTCGCGGCCGATCAACAGCAGGTTGACCTGGCCCATGAGCTTGTCTTTCAGACCGAGGGCAAAACTGTCTTCGGTCATTTCATTCAGCGGCGCGAAGGTCACGTTGCCGGCGGCGCAGATCAACGCATCGAACTTGCCGGTCTGCTCGAACAGTTTGCGAATCGAAGCACTGTCACTGATATCTACCTGGAAATCACCGCTGGTGCGGCCGATGCGGATGATTTCGTGGCGTTGGGACAATTCCTTGTCGACAGCCGAACCAATGGTGCCGCCTGCGCCGATCAAAAGAATTTTCATGGGGGCTGATCCTCAAGTGGGTGTGAACGAGGCCTCAGTTTAGAGTGGTTTTTTCTGCTGATAAGCGCGCTAATAGGCAACCTTTGGTTTTCAATTGGAAACAATCCATGAGCGAAATGGATGATCTGGCGGCGTTCGCGGTGTTGATCGAAGCGGGGAGTTTTACCCTGGCGGCGCAGCAATTGGGGTGCAGCAAGGGCCAATTGTCCAAGCGCATCAGTCAGCTGGAAGCACAGTTTTCCGTGATTCTGCTGCAGCGCACCACGCGGCGCTTGAGCCTGACGGCGGCGGGCGCGGCGTTGCTGCCCCAAGCCCAGGCATTGGTCGTGCAGGTTGAACGTGCGCGTCAGGCATTGGCGCGATTGAAGGACGACATGGCGGGTCCGATTCGTATGACGGTTCCGGTTTCGCTGGGAGAAACCTTCTTCGATGGCCTGTTGCTGGAGTTTTCCGCCCAGTATCCCGAGGTGCAGATCGAGCTGGATCTCAACAACAGCTACCGTGACTTGTCCCGCGACGGTTTCGACCTGGCGATCCGCTCGGACGTAGCGATAGACCAGCGACTGGTGGCGCGTCCGTTGTTGGCGTGGCACGAAATGACCTGCGCCAGCCCGGCCTATCTGGAGCAGTACGGCGAACCGCAAACGCCCCAGGCGCTGGCCGAGCATCGTTGTTTGCTCAACAGTCACTACAGCGGTCGTGAAGAATGGCTGTATCACCAGCAGCATGAATTGCTGAAGGTGCGGGTGTCGGGACCGTTCGCCAGCAACCATTACAACTTGCTGAAAAAAGCCGCACTGGCCGGCGCCGGGATTGCGCGCCTGCCGTCTTATTGTTTGTCGGCGGAATTGGCTGACGGACGTTTGCGCTGGCTCCTGCGCGATTATCAGACCCGGAGCATGCCGATGTACCTGGTGCATGCGTATCAAGGTGGGTTGCCCAAGCGTACGCAGGTGCTGGCGGATTACTTGATTGGGTGGTTCAAGCGCAGTGGTGAGGCGCTGGACAAGCTATAGGCCCTTGTAGGAGCCGGCTTGCTGGCGATGGCGTTGTAACATTCAAAAGAGAAGGTGACTGATACACCGCAATCGCCAGCAAGCCGGCTCCTGCAGGGGTTACTCATTGTTTTCGGAATTGTGTGTGGGTACAAAAAAACGGCCCGAAGGCCGTTTTTTTGTTTACCGCAAAGGCTTAACCGCCGAGGTACGCTTCGCGCACTTTCGGGTCGGTCAGCAGGGCTTCACCGGTGCCTTGCATCACCACCCGGCCGTTCTCCAGAACGTAGGCGCGGTCAGCGATTTTCAGCGCCTGGTTGGCGTTCTGCTCGACCAGGAACACCGTCACACCGTCCTTGCGCAGCTGTTCGATGATGTCGAAGATCTGCTGGATGATGATCGGTGCCAGGCCCAACGATGGCTCGTCGAGCAGCAACAGCTTGGGCTTGCTCATCAGCGCACGGCCGATGGCGAGCATTTGCTGTTCGCCGCCGGACATGGTGCCGCCGCGTTGGCTGAAGCGTTCTTTCAGGCGTGGGAAAAGTCCGAGGACCTTGTCCATCTGTTCCTGATAGTCGCCCTTGGCGGTGAAGAAACCGCCCATGGACAGGTTCTCCTCCACGGTCAGGCGGGAAAACACCCGACGACCTTCCGGCACCACCGCAATGCTCTTGCGCATGATATGCGAAGAGTCCTGGCCGACCAGTTCCTCACCCATGTAGCGGATGCTGCCGCTGTGGGCCCGCGGCGAACCGCAAAGCGTCATCAGCAGCGTGGACTTGCCGGCACCGTTGGCGCCGATCAGGGTCACGATCTCGCCCTGGCGGACTTCGACGTTGACGCTGTGCAGGGCCTGGATCTTGCCGTAGAAGGTGGAAACGTTTTCGAACTGCAGCATTTACGCTTCCCCCAGGTAGGCTTTGATCACTTCAGGATTGTCGCGGATCTGTTCCGGCGTGCCATCGGCCAGGGGGGTGCCCTGGTTGATCACGACGATGTGGTCGGAAATGCTCATGACCAGTTTCATGTCGTGTTCGATCAGCAGCACCGTCACGTTGTGCTCTTCACGCAACATGCTGATCAGCGCCTTGAGGTCTTCGGTTTCCTTCGGGTTCAGGCCGGCGGCCGGTTCGTCGAGCATGAGGATCCGCGGACGGGTCATCATGCAGCGGGCAATTTCCAGGCGACGTTGCTGACCGTAAGCCAAAGTACCGGCCGGGCGGTTGGCGAATTCGCGCAGGTTGACCTTGTCCAGCCAGAACTCGGCGAAATCCATGGCCTCGCGTTCGCTTTTGCGAAACGCCGGGGTCTTGAACAGGCCGGACAGGAAGTTGGTGTTCAGGTGACGGTGCTGAGCGATCAAGAGGTTCTCGACCGCGGTCATGTCCTTGAACAACCGCACGTTCTGGAAGGTGCGCACCACGCCTTTGAGGGCGATCTTGTGGCCCGGCAGGCCTTCGATCGGCTCGCCGTCGAGCAGGATGCTGCCGCCGCTCGGTTTGTAGAAACCGGTCAGGCAGTTGAACACGGTGGTCTTGCCGGCGCCGTTGGGGCCGATCAGAGCAACCACTTGTTTCTCTTTCACGCTCAAGGCTACGCCGTTGACCGCCAGCAAGCCGCCGAAGCGCATGCTCAGGTTTTCTACTTTAAGGATTTCGCGGCTCATTTGCGCAGCTCCATGTGAGGACGTTGCATGGGCAGCAGACCCTGAGGGCGCCAGATCATCATCAGTACCATCAAGGCACCGAACATCAACATGCGGTACTCACTGAACTCACGCATCATTTCCGGCAGCAGGATCATCACCACGGCAGCGAGGATCACGCCCAGCTGCGAGCCCATGCCACCCAGCACCACGATGGCGAGAATGATCGCCGACTCGATGAAGGTGAAGGACTCCGGTGTCACCAGACCCTGACGGGCGGCGAAGAAGCTACCGGCGAAACCGGCGAAGCTTGCACCCAGGGTGAAGGCAGACAATTTGATGAGGGTCGGGTTCAGGCCCAGCGCGCGGCAGGCGATTTCGTCTTCACGCAACGCTTCCCACGCACGGCCCAGAGGCATGCGCAGCAAACGGTTGATGACGAACAGTGCAGCCAGTGCCAGGAACAGCGCAACGAGGTAAAGGAAGATCACCTTGTTGATCGAGTTGTATTGCAGGCCGAAGTACTCGTGGAAGGTTTGCATGCCTTCCGCGGCTTTACGTTCGAAGGTCAGGCCGAAGAACGTTGGCTTCTCGATGTTGCTGATGCCGTTCGGACCGCCGGTGATGTCTGTCAGGTTACGCAGGAACAGACGGATGATTTCACCGAAGCCCAGGGTCACGATCGCCAGGTAGTCGCCACGCAGACGCAGCACCGGGAAACCGAGCAGGAAGCCGAAGGTGGCCGCCATCAGGCCCGCGATAGGCAGGCAGATCCAGAAGCTCAAGCCGAAGTAGTGCGACAGCAGCGCGTAGCTGTAGGCGCCGACGGCATAGAAGCCGACGTAACCGAGGTCAAGCAGACCGGCCAGACCGACCACGATGTTCAGGCCGAGGCCGAGCATCACGTAGATCAACACCAGCGTGGCGATATCCACCGCACCGCGGGAGCCGAAGAACGGCCAGACCAGGGCACCGGCGATCAACGCGATGATGATCCAGCGCTGGGTGGTCGGCAAGGTCAGGAAGTTGCTGGCCTTGGCCGGAATCAGCGGCATGCCTGGCGACGAGCGCCAGGCCGAGCTGATCCGTTGATCGAACAGCACACGCAGGAACATCAACACCGAGCACACCGCGATGGTGATCAGGGTGGCGTTGCTGGTGCCATGAACTTCGAGGTTGATGCCGACGATGGTCAGCTTCAGACCGAGTACCGGGTAGGCCACGGCCCACACCAGCAAGGCACTGAACAGTGCCTGTTTAAGATTCCTAGTCATACCTTCTCAACCTCCGGACGGCCCAACAGGCCGGTTGGCCGGAACAACAACACCAGAACCAGAAGACCGAAGGCCACGACGTCCTTGTATTGGTCGCCGAAGATATCGGCACCAAAGGCTTCCGCCACACCCAGTACCAGCCCGCCGAGCATGGCGCCCGGAATGCTGCCGATGCCGCCCAGTACTGCGGCGGTGAAGGCCTTGAGGCCGACGAGGAAACCGGCGTTCGGGTTGATCACGCCGTATTGCATGCTCAGCAGCACGGCCGCGATGGCCGCCAGCGCAGCACCGATGACGAAGGTCAGGGCGATGATGTTGTTGGTGTTGATACCCAGCAGGTTGGCCATCTTGATG
Source organism: Pseudomonas sp. Irchel s3b5 (assembly GCF_900187435.1). Classification (NCBI taxonomy): domain Bacteria; kingdom Pseudomonadati; phylum Pseudomonadota; class Gammaproteobacteria; order Pseudomonadales; family Pseudomonadaceae; genus Pseudomonas; species Pseudomonas sp. Irchel s3b5. The sequence goes on along the minus strand of NZ_FYDY01000020.1, from coordinate 73,916 downwards.
TCTTCGGCGCAGGCGCGGCAGGCGCGGCCCAGGCGAGAGCGGGAGATGAACAGGGTCAGGCCGAGCATGGCGATCAGGGTCACCACGAACACCACGATTTGCATGTAGGAAATCAGCACTTCATGTGCGCCACCTGGCCCAAAGGCAAAGTTGCCCGGAATCAGGTTGGGGATGGATTTGTCCTTGGAGTCTTGCGCCAGCAGAACGGTGTTCTGCAGGAAGATCGACATGCCGATGGCGGAGATCAGCGGGATCAGACGGTTGCTGCCGCGCAAGGGGCGGTAGGCGATCCGTTCGATGCTGTAGCCGTAGGCACTGGTTACAACGATGGTGGCGAGGAAAGCGGCGGTCATCAACAGCGGAACACTGTCGAGTCCCAGCATGGCCAGCCCGGCGATGGCGATGAACGCCACGTAGGAACCGATCATGTACACCTCGCCGTGGGCGAAGTTGATCATTCCAATGATGCCGTAAACCATCGTATAGCCGATGGCGATCAGGGCATACGTGCTGCCAATGGTCAGGCCATTAACCAGCTGTTGGAAGAAGTGATAGATGTCAGGCATTACAGCGCTCCTAAAAACCCGATACGCATTTCACTGGTGGAGTCATTTTCCCGCCCGAGCCCCGTGGATCTGCATCCACTTCGAATTCGGGGTTTGCCAGCGAACCGCTGATGACGGTTTTGAGATTTTCAGGTGGGGAGACTGGCGGATCACGCCAGCGCGGCCCAAATACGTTCGTAAAACAAAGCCCACGGCACGCCGTGGGCTTTGTTGGCAGTCAGTCAGGCAATGCCTTACTGAGGTTTGGCTTCAGTTTTTGGTTTGCCGAAGTGCCACTCGTAAACCACGAATTTGAAGTCTTTCAGGTCGCCCTTCTCGTCGAAGCTCAGGTCGCCGGTAGGGGTCTTGAAGGTGCCGGCGTGGATGGCTTCAGCCACTTTGGCAGTGTCTTCGGACTTGGCAGCCTTGATGCCGTCGGCGATCACGGTCACAGCCGAGTAGGCCGGGAACACGAACGGACCGCTTGGATCTTCTTTCTTGGCTTTGAACGCATCAGCCAGGGCGACGTTGGCCGGATCCTGGTCGAAGGATTTCGGCAGGGTCACCAGCAGGCCTTCGGAAGCGTCCTTGGCGATCTGCGAAATGGAGTCGTTACCCACGCCTTCCGGACCCATGAACTTGGCTTTCAGGCCTTTTTCCGCAGATTGACGCAGGATCAGGCCCAGCTCCGGGTGGTAGCCGCCGTAGTAGACGAAGTCGACGTTGGCTTGCTTGAGCTTGGAGATCATCGACGAGAAGTCTTTGTCGCCGGCGTTGACGCCTTCGAACACGGCGACTTTCACGCCTTTGCCTTCCAGGGTTTTCTTCACGGCAGTGGCGATGCCTTCACCGTATTGCTGTTTGTCGTGCAGAACAGCAACGATCTTCGGTTTCACGAAGTCGGCGATGTAGTTACCGGCGGCAGGGCCCTGGGCACTGTCCAGACCGATGGTGCGGAACACCAATTTGTAACCACGGGCGGTGATGTCCGGGCTGGTGGCAGCCGGGGTGATCATGATCACGCCTTCGTCTTCGTAGATGTCAGAAGCCGGTTGAGTGGAGCTGGAGCACAGGTGACCCACCACGAACTTGACGCCGTCGTTGACGACTTTGTTCGCGACCGCGACCGCTTGTTTTGGATCACACGCGTCATCGTATTCAACGGCTTCGAGTTTCTTGCCGTCTACGCCGCCTTTGGCGTTGATTTGTTCGATGGCCATTTTGGCGCCACTGAACTGCATGTCGCCGTATTGGGCTACAGGGCCGGTTTTAGGGCCGGCGATGCCGATCTTGATGGTGTCAGCTGCGAACGAATGGCTGGCAACCCCGGCCAGAACCATAGCGGCAAACAGTTTGGAAATCTGCTTAGTAGCCTTAGTCATAGTGCTCCACTCTTACTGTTGTAGTTTTTATAGTCCTGGCGCCTTGGGGCGGCAGAACCGGGTCAGATATCGACGACATCCCCGGAAAAGCCCCTCGGCAACTGTACCGGTACAGTGTAGAGCGCCGATTGTCAGCCTGGGAAGCTGGCGCCGGGGGACAAAATCTGCGGGTGTCGCTTATTTGAAAGAAAAAGTCAGAATTGCGGCGGGGGTTTGACGGGCATATAACCTGATTCCGTGCATTCCTTGGCATTCCTGCGCTTTTCATTCAGTGATGCAAATTGCTTCAGGGTTTTTCTGCCAGAGCACCGACGTTATCATTGCGTCGATTTCTTTTCCGGACCGGACCCATGACTGAAGAACCTAGCACCCTCTATGCCAAGCTGCTTGGTGAAACCGCATCTATTACCTGGAAGGAGTTGGAGCCGTTCTTCGCCAAGGGTGCCCTATTGTGGGTCGACCCCGAGCTGGATTTGATCGCCGCTGCCGAAGCCATGGCGACCGATGATGGCGAGAAAGTGGCTGCCTGGCTGGCCGCCGACCAGCTCGCCAAGCTGTCTGAAACACGGGCGCTGGACCTTTTCGAACGTGATCCGCCGCTGTGGGCCGTCGTGGTTTCGCCGTGGATTATGATTCAGGAAAGGGCGCAGGATTGAGTCGATGCACTCTCTTGGTGCGCCTCGTGTCGAGCTGAAAGTGTGTAGCCGAGTAGCGTGATGGCACGTTGCCGTGGAGAAAGGCCACAGCCTCACGGTGACGTAAACGTAACGGGAACAGTTGAGAGAGCGGCCTAAGGGCTGCTTAATTGTTTCCGGGTGTTGGAATGGCTGAAATCTTCAGTGAATTTCAGGGCCTCATCGCTGGCAAGCCAGCTCCCACAATGTCCGGAGCGTTCACAATTAATGTGTACGCCACGAACCTGTGGGAGCTGGCTTGCCGGCGATTGGGGCCACTCGGTTCTGGATCAGGCCGAGAACGTCTTGCCCGTATGGTTATTCAGCGAAATAACCTTGGTCTTGCCAATCCGGTGACGGTAGATCTCGCGCAGGTACTTGATCGCCTTCTTCACACAATCCCGGGACAGGCGGATGTCGTTGATCGAAACGAACTTGTCCTTGTCGTTGATCAGCTCGCGGTACTTCTTCTCGTACATCGGCTTGATCGCGTACCAGTTGGTGTCGAGGATCTTCGCCGGGTTCTCGAATTCGTTGAGCAAATCGTCGATCAGGTCCTCGTCGAAATCTTCGTTGATGATGAAGTCGAGGATCGAGTTGTCGAGGGTGTCATCGAAACGGTACGGATTCTTCGCGAAGCAACGCTTGATGAACGCCACGATCAGCGTCAGGAAGTCGTCCGACAGGCACGGGCTCTTGGCGATCAGGGTGGTCAGCGACAGGTTGGCCGAGGCACCGATCACCAGCGCATAACGCTTGAGCGTGGTGTTGGGAAACAGGCTGTTGAGGTGGGTCTTCAACCGGTTCAGGTCCATGTAGGACAGCTTGTAGTCCTTCGGCAACGAAACGATCGACACCACCGACGAGCAATTCTTGAAGAAATGCAGGTCATGCAGTGCAGCGGCGTCGTAGCCGGAGTTCTTGTATTGCTCTAGCGACGCACGATAGCGCTTGGACTCGATCGGCAGCAGGCTGATGCCTTCGATGGCCTGGGTGACTTTATTGAAGTGCGGCAGGTCGATCGAGCGGAAGAACAGGTCGTCGATGTTCAGGCGCTGCGGTTCTTTCTCGAAGACTTTGAACTTGTCGTTGCTCGGCTGCGGCGTTTCCGGCACCACGGATTCGGCGTAGGCAATTGCCACCGGACCGGCCAGGCTCATGAACAGGTCGTTGGCGTCCAGGCGAATGGTTTCGCCGATGTCGATGCCGGCGCGACGGAAGTAGTTCTGGTCGTAGTCAGTCGTGACCGCCTGCGCCGTCAGAATGTTGAAGATCTGCTGCGAGATGTACTGGTTGGCGTGCTTTTCCATGGCATTGACGTCAATGTTCTGGATGTTGCCGTCATCGTTCTCTTCGGCGTAACGCATGATGTCGTTGGAGATCAGCATCATTGCGTTCCATGGGCGGATACGGCCCATGACGCTGGCTTCGCTGCTGTCTTCGTTGGCGAAGTTGTATGAGAAGTCCCACTCTTCCGACAGGTATTTGCACAACAGTCGACCGGCGTTGATGTGCAGGGCTTCGGACATTTCGCTGCGGTGGTCGGAAATGTTCGGCAGCACGCAGATACCGCTGGTGAAGATCGGCTCGAACACGAACGAATGGCCGCTCTTGCCGTCATGTTCGTCCATCGGCTTGGTGTCGAACGTCTTGTTCATGTACGAATGCTGCTGGGCCAGGCCGAATTCCGAAGCCATGCCCGAACCCGTACCGCCGCCGGCACTGAAAATCGAGAAATACAGGCGCGACTGGTTGGCCTTGATGCCACAGCTGTCGATCAGGTACGAGTGAATCATCTTCCAGTCCGGGCTGGAGAAACGCTGGGTGTCCTTGTTCAGGATGATCTTGGCCAGGTACTGACCGAGGATCGGCGCGTTACCGGCGCCACCGGCGTGGACTTCCGACAAGTCCATGATTTTCATTTTGCTGTAGTCGCGCAGGAAGCCGCTTTTTTCGCCCTTGCGCGAGAAGCGGATACGCCCGGCGATGTCCTTGTCCAGGTCACCGAGCATCACCAGCGGCTCGACCAGAAACACCGGTTTGGTAGCCTTGTTCGGCCCCAGGCGCAGGTTGTTGCGAATCCATTGGGCCGGGCTGTAGCCCTTTTCGGCAAAACGCTTGTCCGGCGACAGGCGATCTTCGTTGTTGAATTCGTTGAGGTAGAACTTGCGCGCGTTGTACACCAGCTCCGCGACATCCAGCGCAATGTTCGAGCCGCAGCGGCCCAGGCCGATCAGGCACACCGACGGGAATTCCTGGTCGCTGTGGTGTTCGCTGTCGCTTTCCAGGTGCGGTGGACGCGGGAACACCATGTCGCGCAGGCCGTCGAGGTTATCGAGAATGCGGTCGGTGTTGGTTTCGGTGAAATACAGATACTGCTGGGTCGACAATGGACGAGCAGGGATCAATGGCTTCAGTGACGACGGGCTGTTGGCCGCGGGGCTCAAGGTCAGATCGGATAGCGCAGTGGCCGGGTTGTTTTTGGAAGTCATTGTTCGCCATCTACCTGGGCTGGTGGGTTGGCCGACTCACTGTCGTCAAACCTTCACGGAATAGAATCGCGTCTTTTTTCAGCGCGTATTGAGCCCAAGCCTGGGTTTTTACCTGAGCAGGGCTCGGGGAATCCTTTCCCAAGTCATGATGAATCGGCCAATATTCTGCGATCTTTAATCAAAAGGAGGCTAAATGATGTCAATGCTACCTTCGCTTGGGTTTGCCGGTATCGGCCTGATGGGGTTGCCGATGTGCCAGCGTTTGCTGGCGGCGGGCTATCCGCTGACGGTGTGGAATCGCAATCCGGCCAAGTGCGAGCCTCTGGTGGAGGCTGGCGCACGACAGGTCGCCACGGCGGCCGAGTTGTGCCAGCACGCTGACGTGGTGATGCTGTGCCTGGCCGACACGGCGGTGGTGCGCGAAGTGGTCTTTGGCCCGACGGGTGTGGCCGAAGGGGCGAAAAGCGGTCAGTTGCTGGTGGATTTTTCCAGCCTTGAGCCCAGTGCCACGCGGGCAATGGCCAATGAGCTGATGAACGCGTCCGGCATGGGCTGGCTGGACACCCCGGTGTCCGGTGGGGTGGTCGGCGCCGAAGCGGGAACGCTGGCGATCATGGTCGGTGGCGAGGCCCGGGACCTTGAGCGAGTCCGGTCCGTATTGTTGAGCCTGGGGCAGCGCGTAACGCACATGGGTGGCGTTGGAGCAGGGCAGGTGACCAAGGCATGCAATCAGATGATCGTCGCCTGTAATGCGTTGGTGATTGCCGAAGTGGTGGCGCTGGCGGAAAGTTCCGGCGTTGATGCCAGCCTGATCGCCGAAGCGCTGGCCGGCGGTTTTGCCGATTCGAAACCGTTGCAGATTCTGGCCCCGCAAATGGCCGGAAGCCGTTTTGAACCGGTCAAATGGCACGTTCGGACCTTGCTCAAGGACCTCGACACGGCCGTGAAGTTTTCTCGTGAACAGGGTTCGGCGACACCGATTACCGGTCTGGCTGCGCAGTTGATGCGACTGCACGGGAGCCAGGGTTTTCTCGAGAAAGACCCTTCTACATTAGTGCAGATGTACCGTGAACCAGACTCAACGTCGTAGCGCTGTAGGAGTGTTTGCGCTGGTTGATTTCATTCAGCACTGGAATCAGGTCGGTCAGCGGTACGGGCCGACTGAGTAGATAACCTTGAACGAAGTCACAGCCGTGGTCTTCGAGGAACTGGTACTGCTCGAAGGTTTCGACCCCTTCGGTGACCACCTGCAGGTGCAGGGTGTGGGCCATGACGATAATGGCCTGGACAATTTCCATGTCCTGGGTGGCCTTGGGGATGTCCTGAATGAACGAGCGGTCGATTTTCAGGGTGTTGAGCGGCAGGCGTTTGAGGTAGGCGAGGGATGAATAGCCAGTGCCGAAGTCATCGATCGACAGCGACACACCGAGGGCGCGTATCTGACGCAACAACACCAGCGTGTTGGCGATATTGCCCATCAAGGCATTTTCGGTGACTTCCAGTTCCAGTCGATGGGGCTCTACCCCGGAAGTGCGCAGTGCAAGTTCGATTTCATCGGCCAGTTCTTCACGCGCCAGGTTCAGGGGCGAGCAGTTCACGGCGATCTTGAGTTCTTCGCAACCCTGGCGTGACAGCTCGCCCAGATCCTCGCAAGCTTTGCGCAGCACCCAGTTGTCCAGTTCGGCAATCAGGCCGTTCGCCTCGGCGATGGCGATGAAGCGGTCGGGCACGAGAAATCCGTGGACGGGGTGTTGCCATCGGATCAACGCTTCAAGCTTGCTGACCTGACCGGTTTTAAGGTCATAGATCGGTTGGTAGTACAGCATCAGCCCGGTGTCTTCGCGCAGGGCGTGGCGCAATTCTTCTTCCAGTTGCAGCTCCAGCGTGGCACGGGCTTTGAGGTTGGCGCTGAAGAAATTCAAGCCGTTTCGACCACTGCCCTTGGATTGATACAGCGCCAGGTCGGCGTTTTTCAGCAACTCCTCGCAAGTCTTGCCGTCTTCCGGAAACAGGCTGATGCCGATGCTGGTGGTCATGACCATGCGCCGTCCGGCCAGCTCGACCGGTTCTTTCATTTTCAACATGATGCGTTGAGCCATCTGCCGCGCCTCTTCACGATCGCGCAGGTCGATGAGCAGGCAGAACTCGTCGCCACCGAAACGCGCCACCACGTCTTCGTGACTGCGGACCGAACTCTTGATATGGCTGGCCAGCACCTTGAGCAGTTCGTCGCCGGCGTCATGACCGAGGCTGTCATTGATCCGCTTGAAATGGTCAATGTCCAGGAACAGGACCGCCAGCATCCCGCCTTCGTTGGTCTTCTCGATGACTTTTTCGGCGAAGATCTGATTGAAACCCCGACGATTGAGCAGGTTGGTCAGGGCATCGTAGTGCGCCACCTGCTGCAACGACATGCGGGCCTGGTCGAGTTGGCTGAGCAAGGAGTTGACCCGCTGCAGGTCATGGTCCTTGTGTTGGAGTTTTTTGTCGGCGAGTGCTGCGCTGATGCTGCTGCCGATGATCAGCAGTGTCATCACCGCCACCGTCAGCGCCAGTTGTACGTGACTGTGGTCACTCGCCGGCGTCAGGGGGCTGTCGATAGGCAGCACCAGTTTGAAGGCGGCCATCGCCGTGAAATGCATGCTGAGGATGCCCGCCCCGAGTATCAGGCTGGCGCCGTATTTGGAGAGTTGGTGGAGCATGCCGGCACCGTTGCGCAAGTGCCTGGCCAACAGCAATGTCGCCAAGGCAGCGGCAATGGCGATCAGGATGGAAAGGGCGAATAAAACGGGTTGGTAATACCCCGTGGCATGTGAATGCATAGCCGTCATGCCCACGTAATGCATGGTGGCGATGCCCAGACCGATGCCGATCGATGACGTGCAGCATTGTTGCAAACTCAGCTTCGGAAGGCTCAGCGTCTGCATCGCCAACCATGACGCGATCAATGCGATGACCAGAGAGAGCAGCGTGACGGGCAGTTGGTAGTGAATCTCGATGGGCGCGCGGAACGCCAGCATCCCGATGAAATGCATGGCCCAGATCCCGCCGGCCAGGCAGCCTGTACCTACCCAGCGCCAGCGCCGCTGAGAGGCTGACTGTTCCGAATGGTTCACCCGCTCGGCCATGTCCAGCGTGGCAAAGCAGCCGACACAGGCGACCAGGTACCCCAGCAACACCAGAAAAGGGTCATGTACACCGTTAAGTATGACCTGCCCGTTTTCTGGCTGCGCGGTCATGAAATGCAGACCCGGCCACTCCATAGCATGCCCCATCATGGTCACTTTGCCAGCGCCAAGAGAGCGCTGGTGAATGCCAAGGAGTATAGAGTCCGTGGGTGGAGAGCAAGCGATAGTGGCACATTGGTGCTAATAATTTTGGCATTAGCCCAATAGCGATTGGTGCTAAGCGTCAGGCGATTTTCTTCTCGGGCGTCTCGAACACAGGTTCCAGGGCCGGCAAACCGAACGCTGCCCGGGCTGCATCGCAATCAGGGTTAGCGACGCCATCGACCCAGGACGAATCAAATTCCCGGCAGGTGCTCGAACGTTTGTCGTAGATCGAGCATTGCACCTCACTGCCCACATCACCCACCAGGCTGATGCAGCGTACGGGTTTGCAACCGGTGCCGAGCATCGCTACCCGGCTGGGACTGATCTGATCGACAAGCTCATCGGGCACTGTTCCCCCTGCCGAGGTGCATTCACCCCAGAAGAACGACACGCGAAAATGAGAACAGCAGGCACCGCAATTCAGACACGGACTGGCTTCGGACATGGGCGATTATCTAAAAGGAGTGGGCACGCAGGGGGGGCAAACAAGGCCGCTATTCTAGGCTTCGCCAGCGGCTTGGGAAGGGGGTGTGACAGGTATTTTTTCAGGGTGCCGGCAGGCTGAAAATGCACGTCCCGCGAACGCTCCCACAGGTCATGCGTCATGGCCTGATATCAGCCGTGCGAATAATGACAGACAGCTCAGGCAGGCCTGTCTAGATTGCAGACTCCGGGGACAGTGACGCCCCCATAACAATAAAAGAGACGGACCCATGCAGAACTCGACCCAAGCGGCGAATGCCTGGCGCATTCTGTTCCTGTTGTTCCTGGCCAACCTGTTCAACTTTTTCGACCGCACCATCCCGGCGATCATCATCGAACCGATCCGCATGGAATGGCACCTCAGTGACTTTCAACTGGGAATCATCGGTACGGCATTCACCATCGTCTACGCGATCGCCGGCCTGCCTCTGGGGCGCATGGCCGACACCGGTTCGCGCAGCAAGCTGATGGGCTGGGGCCTGGCAGTGTGGAGCGGTCTGACGGCGGTCAACGGCATGGTCGGCAGTTTCTGGAGTTTCCTGATCGTGCGCATGGGCGTCGGTATCGGTGAAGCCAGTTACGCGCCAGCGGCCAACTCGCTGATCGGCGACTTGTTCCCTGCTCACCGTCGTGCGCGAGCCATGGGCATCTTCATGCTCGGCTTGCCTTTGGGGCTTTTGCTGGCGTTCTTCACCATTGGCTGGATGGTCAAGGCCTTCGACAGCTGGCGTGCGCCGTTCTTTATCGCGGCGGTGCCGGGGCTGATCCTCGCGATTTTCATGTTCTTCATCAAGGAGCCCAAGCGCGGTGCCGCGGAAAGTGTGCAGGTTTCTCAGGAACGTATAGACCGGCCGATCCGCCGAGTGCTGGCGGTACCGACCTTCCTGTGGCTGGTCATGGCCGGCCTGTGTTTCAACTTCGCCACCTATGCCTGTAACTCGTTCCTGGTGCCGATGCTGCAGCGCTATTTCCTGATGCCGTTGCAGGAAGCGGCGGTGGCCACCGGTGTGATTGTCGGTGTCACCGGGTTGTTCGGCTTGACCCTTGGTGGCTGGATCGCAGACAAGATTCACCAGCGAGTGGCCAACGGTCGGCTGCTGTTTGCCGCATTCAGTCTGATCGTGTCCACCGTCTGCACCGCTTGGGCGCTGCACGCCGGTCGCATCGAGATCGGCGTTTTTGTAGCCGTGTTCAGCCTGGGTTGGCTGTTTGCCTACAACTTCTACACCTGCGTTTACACAGCGATTCAGGACGTGGTCGAGCCGCGCCTGCGGGCGACGGCGATGGCGCTGTTCTTTGCCGGGTTGTACCTGCTGGGTGGTGGTCTGGGGCCGGTGGTGGTGGGCGGTTTGTCCGATCACTTTGCCCACACGGCGATGCTGGCAGCCGGTGCCGAACAGATGACCGAGGCTTTCAAGGCTGTCGGCCTGCATGACGCCATGTACCTGATTCCGGTGGCGCTGTTTTTCACCATGGTGTTTCTGGTGTTGGCTTCGCGGTGTTTTGTGCGCGATGCCAAGCGGATGAAGGAGGGGTTGGTCGCCGTGGTTGAGCCAGAGGTTGCAGCGGCGACTGCATAATTGCTATCGCTAGCAGGCTAGCTCCCACATTGGATCTCCAGTGTGAATACGACCCCTGTGGGAGCTAGCCTGCTAGCGATGAGGCCATCGGCATCACCACAAAAGTCAGATAAAAAAAGGCCCGCATCGCTGCGGGCCTTCTTTTTTGCAGGGTGGAGCAGGGGACTTAACCCGCTACCAACACCCGGATCGCTTCCAGTCGCAGCGCCGCCTTGTCGAGCATGGCCAGGCCTTGCTCGCGTTGTTTGCGCAGGGCAACCAATTCGCTGTCGCGCACGGTCGGGTTGACTGCTTGCAACGCGGTCAGACGCGCCAGTTCTTCGTCGGTATCGGCGGCCAGGCGACGTTGCGCTTCGGCGACACGCTCGGCGTGGCGCGGGAAGATTTTCGCTTCGCCGGCATTGATCCGTGGCGTCAGTTGATCGCGCTGAGCCTGGATGAACTTGTTGGCGCTGGCACGCGGTACGCTTTCCAGCTGGTCGTTCAAGGTCTCGAACGACACGCGGGCCGACAGGTCGTTGCCGTTGGTGTCGAGCAGGCAGCGCAGGGCGGCCGGCGGCAGGTAACGGCCCAGTTGCAGCGAGCGCGGGGCAACCACTTCGCTGACATACAGCAGTTCCAGCAACACGGTGCCAGGTTTCAGCGCCTTGTTCTTGATCAGCGCCACGGCGGTGTTGCCCATGGAACCGGACAGCACCAGATCCATGCCGCCCTGAACCATCGGATGCTCCCAGGTGATGAACTGCATGTCCTCGCGGGACAGCGCCTGGTTACGGTCGTAGGTGATGGTCACGCCTTCGTCGTCGCCCAGCGGGAAGCTGGCGTCGAGCATTTTTTCGCTCGGCTTGAGGATCAGCGCGTTTTCCGAATGGTCTTCACTGTCGATGCCGAACGCGTCGAACAGGGTTTCCATGTAGATCGGCAGGGCGAACTGATCGTCCTGCTCAAGGATGTCTTCAACCAGTGCATCACCTTCGCCAGCACCACCGGAGTTGAGCTCCAGCAAACGGTCGCGGCCGGTGTGCAGCTCGGCTTCCAGACGCTCACGTTCGGTGCGGGCTTCGTCGATCAACGCTTGCCACTCGCCATCGTCGGCTTCTTCGAGCAGCGGCAGCAGGCGTGGGCCGAACTGATGCTGCAAGGCGTTGCCGGTCGGGCAGGTGTTGAGGAAGGCGTTCAGCGCTTCGTGGTACCACTGGAACAGGCGCTCTTGCGGGCTGGTTTCCAGGTACGGCACGTGCAGTTCGATGATGTGCTTCTGGCCGATCCGGTCCAGACGCCCGATACGTTGTTCCAGCAGGTCCGGATGGGACGGCAGGTCGAACAGCACCAAGTGATGGGAGAACTGGAAGTTGCGGCCTTCACTGCCGATTTCCGAGCAGATCAGTACTTGCGCGCCGAACTCTTCATCGGCGAAGTAGGCAGCGGCACGGTCACGCTCGAGGATGTTCATGCCCTCATGGAACACCGTGGCCGGGATGCCGGAACGCACGCGCAGGGCGTCTTCCAGGTCCATGGCGGTTTCGGCGTGGGCGCAGATCACCAGCACTTTGGTGCGCTTGAGCATTTTCAGCTGGTCGATCAGCCATTCGACACGCGGGTCGAACTTCCACCAGCGTTCTTCTTCATTGGCGTCCGGCTGGGCCTGGAAGCTGACTTCCGGGTACAGCTCGGCGTGATCGCCCAGCGGCAGTTCGAGGTATTCGTCGGGGCACGGCAGCGGGTACGGGTGCAGTTTGCGTTCCGGGAAACCCTGCACGGCGGCGCGGGTGTTACGGAACAGCACGCGGCCGGTGCCATGGCGGTCGAGCAGTTCGCGCACGAGGCGGGCGCTGGCTTCGGTGTCGCCATCGTTGACCGCCGTCAGCAGGGCTTCACCTTCGTTGCCGAGGAAGCCGTGGATGGTCTTGTGTGCTTCAGGGGACAGGCGTCCCTTGTCGAGCAGTTCCTGAACGGCTTCGGCCACCGGGCGATAGTTTTCGCTCTCGGCGCGGAAGGCTTGCAGGTCGTGGAAACGGTTCGGGTCGAGCAGGCGCAGACGAGCGAAGTGGCTGTCCTGGCCCAGTTGTTCCGGGGTGGCGGTCAACAGCAGTACGCCGGGAATGGTTTCGGCGAGTTGTTCGACCAGCGAATATTGAGGGCTGACCTGATCTTCATGCCAGACCAAGTGGTGAGCCTCGTCGACCACCAGCAAGTCCCAACCCGCCGCGAACAGGGCGTCCTGGGCTTTCTCGTCGTCCACCAGCCATTCAAGTGCAACCAGCGCAAGCTGGGTGTCTTCGAACGGATTGGAGGCATCGCTTTCGATGAAGCGTTCTTCGTCGAACAGCGCGACTTGCAGGTTAAAGCGGCGGCGCATCTCGACCAGCCACTGGTGCTGGAGGTTTTCCGGTACCAGGATCAGTACGCGGTTGGCGCGGCCCGAGAGCAGTTGGCGATGGATCACCAGACCGGCTTCGATGGTTTTGCCCAGGCCCACTTCGTCGGCCAGCAGAACCCGTGGCGCGATACGGTCAGCCACTTCGCGGGCAATGTGCAGCTGGTGCGCGATCGGTTGCGCACGCACGCCGCCCAGGCCCCACAGCGAGGACTGCAACTGGCGGCTGGTGTGTTCCAGGGTGTGGTAACGCAGGGAGAACCAGGCCAGCGGATCGATCTGGCCGGCGAACAGTCGGTCGCTCGCCAAACGGAACTGGATGAAGTTCGACAGTTGGGTTTCCGGCAGGGTGACCACTTCGTTCTGCGCGTTGAGGCCGTGATAGACCAACAGGCCATCGACGTCGTCGACTTCGCGGACGGTCAGTTTCCAGCCTTCGAAGTGAGTGATGGAGTCACCCGGCGAAAACCGCACACGGGTGAGGGGCGCATTCCTTAGCGCGTACTGGCGAGTGTCGCCAGTGGCCGGGTAGAGCACGGTCAACAAGCGGCCGTCCTGTGCCAGAACGGTGCCTAAACCCAGCTCGGCTTCGCTGTCACTGATCCAGCGTTGCCCCGGTTGATACTGCTGCGCCATGCTGCCTGACTCCCACCTTGAAAAAGCGGGCTATCTTAACGGAATCGGACCTCCAGACCAAAAGGTTTACGGCACATGAGCTGCCGAAGGCTGCGATCTTTTGATCTCGGGGAACGCGTGAGTTCTACGTTGTCCGATAAAGATCGTAGTCGTCGGCAGCGCCTGCAAGTGCCAATTGAGTCACAGTTTGCGACCGATGGCTCAAGTCGCCATCCCCGCAGCCGACAGCCTGCTGACAGGAGACTGAAAATTATGCTGCCACCGATGCTCCCCTTGAGTGCCGTGCCGATCACTTCGCAACATGACCCGATCCGCCAGCGTCCGGAGATTCCACCGGTGGTGCCGGTGCAGGAAAGTTCGAAGGACAGCACCATCGACCTGCAGAACCGCGACCCGGAAGCGACCGCATTGCTGCTGCGTGAAGAGCAGCGCCGTAAACAGGAGCAGGAGCGCCGTCGCCGCGAAGCCGATGAGGCCCCTGAGGCCTATCTGGCCATTCCGGGGGATGAGCTCAATACCGACAATACGGTTCCCGTTGCACCGCTGATGGAAGATCAGCCACGCCAAGGGTTGTGGGTCGATATCGAGATTTGAGCGCACGACTGGTCAGCGCTGGCGTCAGGCCGCATTATTGGCACAATCCTGCCCAACTTGCGGCGACTGAAACCTCATATCAAGCGATGCACTGAACGCCATGAGCCAAGACGACAAACTGATCGACCTCAATGCAGAACGCGCCAAGCGTGTTCATGACCTCAATGACAAGCGACTTAATGAAGTGCGCCAGGCATTCGAGCAGGCAATGCCATTGGGCAAAGCCAAGAAAAAGTCGAAGAACAAACCGAAGAAACGCTGATACCTCCCCCGCATTGATTGATGCGGGTCAATCTTTTCCCTTCCGCTTGCCCAGTCTTGGGCGACATTGATCCCGGTCAATATTTTCTCCTGTCCGTTTGGTTAACTTAGCTCCATCGCAACACGGCAAGTACAGGAGACGCGTCATGTTTTTCGACAACGTGGTGATCGCCGGAGTGCTGACTGTCAGCCTCATGTTTGTATTTTTTGCAGGGTTCGGACTTTTTATCTGGAAGGATTCGCAAAAGCGCAAATAACCGTAGTTCCTTCCGGATGTAATGAGCACGCAAGGCATTTTAGGCAACTTCGGTTGCCTTTTTTTTTGCCTGTAAGAATGTAAATGCCAATAGAACACTGTGGGAGCGGTGTTTGCTGGATTAGAGGCATAAAAAAGGCGCGGTCCTTGCGGAGCGCGCCTTTTTCGTTGGGCTGCGTATCAGCTGCCCAGTGCCTTCGAGGCCAGCCAGAACAAACCGGCCGACAAGGCCACGGTCGCTGGCAGGGTCAGTACCCAGGCCAGCAGGATCGTTTTGACGGTGCCGCCCTGCAAGCCGCTTTTGTTAGCGACCATGGTCCCTGCCACGCCCGAGGACAGGACGTGGGTGGTGGACACTGGCAGGCTGAAGATGTTGGCCAGGCCGATCAGGCTGGCGGTGGTGATCTGGGCCGACATGCCCTGGGAATAGGTCATGCCTTGCTTGCCGATCTTCTCACCGATGGTCAGTACCACACGCTTCCAGCCCACCATGGTGCCAAGGCCCAGGGCCAGTGCGACCGCCAGAATCACCCAGAACGGCGCGTATTCGGTGGTGGTGGTCAGGTCTTTGCGCAGCTTGTCCAGGTCAGCCTTTTCACGGGGTGCCAGGCTTGGCAATTTGCTGACTTTCTTCGCGGTGTCATCCAGGCAAAGCAGGTAGCGACGCACTTCGATGCGGCTGTCCGACGACAACGAATGGTAGTCGGCTACGCCCTTGAGGGTGCCCAGCAGCGCGGTGATCGTCGGTTCGGTCTGTTGCGGGTTGCAACGGAACTTCTCCGGCAGGTCGCCTTCAACACTTTTGCCCAAGGCCAGGAACTCACCCAGGGTTTCAGAGTTGCGCTGGTAGAACTGACTCAGGTGCAAAGTGGCGTCGCGGGTCCGCTCGATCTGATAGGTGGTGCTGTTCAGGTCGAGTACGAACTGCGCCGGCACGATACCGATCAGTACCAGCATGATCAGGCCGATACCTTTCTGACCGTCGTTGGAACCGTGCACGAAGCTCACAGCCATGGCTGAAATCACCAGAACCAGACGGTTCCAGAACGGCGGGTGCTTCTTGTCGTCGATCTTGCGGCGCTCTTCCGGTGTCTTGTGCATCTTCGACAGAGGACGCCACCATTTAAGACCGATCAGGATCAGTGCAGCGATCAGGAAGCCTGCCATTGGCGAGAACACAAGCGACATGCCGATATCGATCGCTTTCTGCCAGTTCACGCCATCCGCCAACGGGATTTCGTTGATCAGGGCGTTCGCCAGGCCCACGCCGAGGATCGAACCGATCAGCGTATGGGAACTGGAGGCGGGGATACCGAAGTACCAGGTGCCCAGGTTCCAGGTGATGGCGGCGGCGAGCAACGAGAACACCATGGCCAGGCCGTGACCGGTGTTCACATTGATCAGCAGTTCTACCGGTAGCAGGTGGACGATGGCATACGCCACGCCGACACCGCCCAGCAACACGCCGAGGAAGTTGAACACACCGGAAAAGAACACTGCCAGGTGAGGCGGCATGGCTTTGGTATAGATAACGGTAGCCACCGCGTTAGCGGTGTCATGAAAGCCGTTGATGAACTCGAAGGCGAGGACAAAGGCCAGGGCGAGCAAGAGGCTCACAAGCACCCAAGCATCCAGTCCGCTGAATAAATCGATCATGAAGGTTTTCTGACCCGGTCATAAGGGGGCGGGATTATGCCAGAAAAGACTGACAATCAATGCATTCGCTGCTAATCGGTAACATTCTTCAACGATTTTTTTTTGAGCAGGACCCTAAGTCCCAGGGTTTTACTGTGATTTTTAAGTCATTGATATTGCTGTAAAAAACCTGAATCGCAAGGGTTTGGCGCCTGACAGCGAAGGGCTTGAGCGCTTGTGTGAAATATCTGAGAAGACGGTCAGATATGGGCATTTTGGTGTGCCCATTGATCGAGATGGCCGCCGCCCGCTCGTAGCGGGCGCGGAAGGCAGCATCAATACATCCCGCTTTTAACAGGTGTAGAGGCAGGCCCTTGAAGGATCAGGCCGAAGCGGTCATGGCTCTTCGGCTTTGAGTTCCTTTTCCATTTTCTGAATTTCTTGCTGAAAAACCTGATCCTGAACGGTGGCGCGTTTACGCCAGGGTTTGCGCTCCGGTTCCGGTTGAGCGGCGTAAGTGGTGACTTCTCCGCCGTAAACTTCCTTGTAACGTTGTTCCTGGCGCTCAAGTTCCGCGCGCAGTTCGTCTTTCGTCACAGTGATACCTGATTGAGTTGAGATTATTTCTGGTGAAACGCGCTGCATCAAATCGACTGACCGCACTCGTCGAATGGACAACGCCTTTAAAGGCATCGTGCTGACAACAGTGTGATCAATGCTTCCATGTCGCAGGCGGCCACGGCACCAGAGTTGAACGGCTGACGTAGCATCAATTTCCTTTCTCACAGAGCGCACTGACGAAATCCTTGCAATGGAAGTCAGGCGATTGCTGTGGTCGGCAACGATGGAGCTCGACATTGCCGGGTAGCAGGAACGGCAAATAAAAACCCGCCCGCTACTGAATTGTATTATAGCGGCCGATTTGAAGAACACTATCTCTGAAGAGTTAAAAGTGAAGCCGGGTGTGTGATCTTTGTGCTCGAAAATTTAATGCCAAGTAAACGCAATGGCCGATATCGATGTGCGGTGATGCGTTTCTGACGTCATTAAGTCAATCAAGTTGCAGTAACTTGAACGGCCATTAGATCTGGGGCCGAGACCATGTAAATTCAAGTTGGCGAGGTGGGCATGAAAACTTGGCCGCGCTCGTTCAGGCAGGCAAACGACGGATTGCGATTATCGGTCGAGCGTTCGATAATCGCCCGATGTTGACGGCTCGGGGTTGTGCGACAAGCGCCAGCCCCTTGTAATAGCCGCTGATCCGTGCGGGAAAAGGACCTTATATGAACGATCAATTGCGCAATTCTTTCGCTTCCGTCGCCCCGCCCATCGTCGCGTCCCCGGCCAAGCGGATCCAGGCATTGACCGGTGACCCGGACTTCATGACCTCACTGGCCCGTGGCCTGGCCGTGGTGCAAGCGTTTCAGGAGCGCAAACGGCACCTGACCATCGCCCAGATCAGCCACCGCACGGAAATTCCCCGTGCCGCCGTGCGCCGTTGCCTGCACACCTTGATCAAGCTCGGCTATGCCACCACCGACGGCCGCACTTATTCGTTGTTGCCCAAGGTGCTGACCCTCGGTCATGCCTATGTGTCCTCGACACCGCTGGCGGTTTCTGCCCAGCCTTATCTGGACCGCATGAGCGAGCAACTCCACGAGGCGTGCAACATGGCCACGCTGGAGGGCGAGGACATTCTGTACATCGCCCGGTCCGCAACCACTCAGCGCCTGATTTCGGTTGATCTGTCGGTGGGCGGGCGTTTACCGGCCTATTGCACGTCGATGGGCAGGATCCTGCTGGCCGCGCTGGATGACACGTCTTTGGGTGAGTACCTCGACCATGCCGAGTTGCAAGCCAAGACCAGCCGCACTATCCATACTCCCGAGGCGTTGCTCGAATGCCTGCAAGAAGTGCGGCAACAAGGGTGGTGCATCGTCGATCAGGAGCTCGAACAGGGCCTGCGTTCGATCGCCGTTCCGGTGTACGACGCTTCCGGTCAGGTGGTCGCCGCGCTCAATGTCAGCACCCATGCCGGCCGAGTCAGCCGCAACGAATTGGAGCAACGTTTTCTGCCCGGCCTGTTGAGTGCCAGCCGCGATCTCAGCGCTCAGCTGTTTGCCTAAGATGTTCGATAAACGCACAGAGTCGCGTTTATCGAATTGACGCTCTTTCCTCTGGCTCATTACTGTCGCGGCTTCGTCAGCGTCTGCTGACACTGTTCGCCTGCGATTCGTGGAATAAAAATAATGAACCAGCCTCAGTCTGCTGTAGGAAACTGCCTCGACGTGCAGTCCTTCATCAATGCCCAACCCATTTCGCGCTACCAGTGGCGCGTGGTGATCCTGTGTTTCCTGATTGTCTTCCTCGATGGCCTCGATACGGCGGCCATGGGGTTCATTGCGCCTGCGCTTTCTCAAGACTGGGGCATCGATCGCGCCAGTCTCGGCCCGGTGATGAGTGCAGCGTTGATCGGCATGGTCTTCGGCGCCCTGGGCTCCGGACCGCTGGCTGACCGCTTCGGGCGAAAAGTCGTACTGGTCGGCGCGGTGCTGTTGTTCGGCGCCTTCAGCCTGGCCTCTGCGTACAGCACCAATGTCGAGCAGTTGCTGGTGCTGCGCTTCCTGACCGGTCTGGGTCTGGGCGCCGGCATGCCGAACGCCACCACGCTGCTGTCGGAATACACCCCCGAGCGCAAAAAGTCCCTGCTGGTGACCAGCATGTTCTGCGGCTTCAACCTCGGCATGGCCGGTGGCGGATTCATTTCGGCCAAGCTGATTCCTGCGTTCGGCTGGCACAGCCTGTTGCTGATCGGCGGGGTCCTGCCGTTGATCCTGGCGGTGGTTTTGCTGTTCTGGTTGCCGGAGTCGGCGCGCTATCTCGTGGTTCGCAACCGCGGCACCGACAAGGTGCGCAAAGCGCTGGCACCGATTGACCCAAGCGTGGTGGCGCAGGCCTCCAGCTTCAGCGTGCCCGAACAGAAAACCGTGAAGGCGCGCAATGTGTTCGCGGTGATTTTCTCCGGCACCTACAGCGTCGGTACCTTGTTGTTGTGGCTGACCTACTTCATGGGCCTGGTCATTGTTTATCTGCTGACCAGTTGGTTGCCGACCCTGATGCGCGACAGCGGCGCGAGCATGGAGCAAGCAGCGTTCATCGGCGCGCTGTTCCAGTTTGGCGGCGTGCTCAGCGCAGTGGGCGTGGGCTGGGCGATGGATCGGTTCAATCCGCACAAGGTCATCGGCACTTTCTACCTGTTGGCCGGGGTGTTTGCCTACGCGGTGGGACAGAGCCTGGGCAATATCACCCTCCTGGCGACGCTGGTGCTGGTGGCCGGGATGTGCGTCAACGGTGCGCAATCGGCGATGCCATCGCTGGCGGCGCGGTTCTATCCGACGCAGGGGCGTGCGACCGGTGTGTCGTGGATGCTCGGCATCGGTCGTTTCGGTGCCATCCTCGGTGCCTGGATGGGCGCCACGCTGTTGGGCCTCGGCTGGAACTTCGAGCAAGTGCTGACGGCGCTGGTGATTCCGGCCGCGCTGGCGACCGTGGCGGTGGTGATCAAGGGCATGGTCAGTCATGCGGATGCGACCTGATTCCGGTTTGAAATAGTGGTGTAGCAGTAAAAGATCGCAGCCTGCGGCAGCTCCTACAGGGGAATGTATAAATCTGTAGGAGCTGCCGCAGGCTGCGATCTTTTGGGGGCTGCGCATAAAGATAGCCAGGCAACAATGTGTTCGATAAACGAACACTCAGTCGATTATCGGATTGTTTGGCGTTTTGCACGGGCTTAATCTTCAGTCATTCCGGCGCTGCGCATCGGCGCCTTCTTCCACTGTCGGTTAACAATAAACGGGAGCCTGCCCCAATGGCTGAAATCCTTTCGCTGCACGACGCGGTGAAGCAATTCGTAAACGACGGCGATACCGTTGCGCTCGAAGGCTTCACTCACTTGATCCCTACGGCGGCGGGTCACGAAATCATTCGCCAGGGCAAGAAAGACCTGACGCTGGTGCGGATGACCCCTGACCTGATCTACGACCAGTTGATCGGTGCCGGTTGTGCTCGCAAGCTGATTTTCTCCTGGGGCGGTAACCCGGGTGTTGGTTCGCTGCATCGACTGCGTGACGCCGTCGAGAAGCAGTGGCCCCACGCGCTGGAAATCGAAGAACACAGCCACGCCGACCTGGCCAATGCCTACGTCGCCGGTGCTTCCGGCCTACCGTTCGCAGTGCTGCGTGCCTACGCCGGTTCTGACCTGCCGAAGGTCAACCCGCTGATCAAATCCGTGACCTGCCCGTTCACCGGTGAAGTGTTGGCCGCCGTGCCTTCTGTGCGTCCGGACATCACCGTGATTCACGCGCAGAAAGCCGACCGCAAGGGCAACGTGCTGCTCTGGGGCATCCTCGGCGTGCAAAAAGAAGCCGCACTGGCGGCCAAGCGCTGCATCGTCACCGTTGAAGAAATCGTCGATGACCTCAATGCACCGATGAACTCCTGTGTCTTGCCGACTTGGGCCTTGAGCGCGGTTTGCCACGTACCTGGCGGTGCGCATCCTTCCTACGCCCACGGTTACAACGAGCGCGACAACCGCTTCTATCAAGCCTGGGACCCGATTGCCCGCGACCGTGAAACCTTTACCGCGTGGATCAACGAGTACATCCATGGCAGCGCTGACTTCAGCGAGTTCCAGGCCAAACTGGCCGCCGCTTCGGAGGCGAAGTAATGACTTACACCACCAATGAAATGATGACCGTCGCCGCTGCCCGTCGCTTGAAGAACGGTTCGGTGTGCTTCGTCGGTATCGGCCTGCCGTCGAAAGCGGCCAACCTGGCGCGCCTGACTTCCTCGCCTGATGTCGTCTTGATCTACGAATCGGGTCCGATTGGGGCCAAGCCGAGCGTATTGCCACTGTCGATCGGTGACGGTGAACTGGCGGAAACCGCTGACACCGTCGTACCGACCGGTGAGATTTTTCGCTATTGGTTGCAGGGCGGTCGCATTGACGTCGGCTTCCTCGGCGCGGCGCAGGTCGACCGTTTCGGCAACATCAACACCACCGTGGTCGGTGATTACCACTCGCCGAAAGTGCGCCTGCCAGGTGCCGGTGGCGCGCCGGAGATCGCCGGTTCCGCCAAGAGCGTGCTGATCATCCTCAAGCAGTCGGCGCGTTCGTTTGTCGACAAGCTCGACTTCATTACCTCGGTCGGCCATGGTGAGGGCGGCGATTCGCGCAAGCGTCTCGGCCTGCCAGGCGCCGGTCCGGTCGGCATCATTACCGACCTGTGCATCATGGAACCGGAGGAGGGCACCCACGAGTTCGTGGTCACCGCACTGCACCCGGGCGTGACCCGCGAACAAGTGGTAGCGGCCACCGGTTGGGCGATTCGCTTTGCCGACACGATTGAGCACACCGCCGAGCCGACTGAAGTCGAGCTGACCGCGCTGCGCGATCTCGAAGCCCGTACCGCGGCCGCCCACGGCCAAGCTCCCGGAGAAGCGTGATGCGTGACGTTTATATCTGCGACGCGATCCGCACTCCCATCGGCCGTTTCGGCGGCGGCTTGTCGACGGTTCGCGCCGACGACCTCGCCGCCGTGCCGATCAAGGCCTTGATGGAGCGCAACCCGTCGGTGGACTGGAACGCCGTGGACGAGGTGTTCCTCGGCTGCGCCAACCAGGCCGGTGAAGACAACCGTAACGTGGCGCGCATGGCGCTGCTGCTGGCCGGCCTGCCGGAAACCATTCCGGGTGTGACCCTCAACCGCCTCTGCGCTTCGGGCATGGATGCCATCGGCACCGCGTTCCGCGCTATCGCCAGTGGCGAGATGGAGCTGGCGATTGCCGGTGGCGTCGAGTCGATGTCCCGTGCGCCGTTCGTGATGGGCAAGGCCGACGCGGCGTTTTCGCGCAACATGAAACTGGAAGACACCACCATCGGCTGGCGCTTCATCAACCCGTTGATGAAAGCCCAGTACGGTGTGGACGCGATGCCGCAGACTGCTGACAACGTTGCGGATGACTACAAGGTATCTCGCGCCGATCAGGACGCGTTCGCCCTACGCAGTCAGCAACGCACCGCCGCCGCGCAAGCCGCAGGCTTTTTCGCCGAAGAAATCGTCGAAGTGCGCATTGCCCACAAGAAGGGTGAAACCGTGGTCAGCCAGGACGAACATCCTCGCGCCGACACCACGCTCGAAGCCCTGACCAAACTGAAACCGGTCAACGGCCCCGACAAAACCGTCACGGCCGGCAATGCCTCGGGCGTGAACGACGGTGCTGCCGCGTTGATCCTGGCCTCGGCCGAAGCGGTGAAGAAACACGGCCTGACGGCCCGTGCCAAAGTGCTGGGCATGGCCAGCGCCGGTGTTGCCCCGCGTGTAATGGGCATCGGTCCGGTACCGGCAGTGCGTAAACTGATCGAGCGCCTCGGCGTGGCGGTCAGCGATTTCGACGTGATCGAACTCAACGAAGCCTTCGCCAGCCAGGGTTTGGCAGTGTTGCGTGAACTGGGGATCGCGGATGATGCGGCGCAGGTCAACCCGAACGGCGGCGCCATTGCCTTGGGGCATCCGTTGGGCATGAGTGGCGCGCGGTTGGTGTTGACCGCTTTGCATCAGCTGGAAAAAACCGGCGGCAAGAAAGGTCTGGCGACTATGTGCGTCGGCGTTGGCCAAGGTCTGGCACTGGCGATCGAGCGCGTCTGACACGCGCCGTCGACTTATAAGAATTGAGGAAAGTGTAATGACTGACAAGCCTGGTTACCGTCGCCCGCAGGAAGGCACCCAGCCGCCTTATCTGCATCCGACCTACCAATCCACCAACCTGCGCTCGCCGTCCAAGCCGTTGGTGTTCCTGCCGCATTCGTTGTCGGAAATTACCGGTCCGACCGTAGGTGCCGAACGCATCAACGAGAAGGACAACGACCTGACCGCCCAGCATGACGCGGAACCTCAGGGTGAGCGCATCATCATCCACGGCCGCGTGCTGGACGAAAACGGTCTGCCGGTGCCGGGGATTCTGGTGGAGATCTGGCAGGCCAACGCCGCCGGTCGCTACGCCCATGCCCGTGATTTGCACGACGCGCCGCTGGACCCGAACTTCACCGGCACTGGCCGCACCGTGACCGACGCCGATGGCTGGTATCAGTTCCAGACCATCAAGCCTGGCGCCTATCCGTGGGGCAACCATCACAATGCCTGGCGCCCGGCGCACATCCATTTTTCGCTGTTCGGGCCGAGCATCCTCACGCGTCTGGTCACCCAAATGTATTTCCCGGGCGATCCGCTGCTGGCCTACGACCCGATCTACAACTGTGTGCCGGATACCCGCGCCAAAGAGCGTTTGATCGCCACGTTCGATCTGGAAAAAACCATCCCTTCCTATGCCCTCGGTTATCGCTGGGACATCGTTTTGCGCGGCCGCGACGCCACGCCGATGGAGAAATAAGATGACGCTGAATGCGACCACGTCCCACACCGTCGGGCCGTACTACCACATCGGCCTGACCTGGCTGAATCGTGAAAATCTGGCTGTCGAGCAAACCCTGGGCGAACGCGTGGCGATCACCGGGCAAGTGGTCGATGGCAACGGCGACGTCGTCAACGACGCCATGCTGGAAGTCTGGCAGGCCAACGCGGCCGGCAAGTACGACCACCCGGAAGACGACCAGGACAAACCCCTGGACCCGAACTTTGAAGGCTTTGGTCGGGTGCCGGTGGATGCCGAAGGGCGTTTCCGTTTCACCACGATCAAACCGGGTACCGTCGAAGGCCTGAAAGGCACGACCCAGGCCCCGCACCTGGTGGTGCTGGTGTTCGCCCGTGGTTTGGTGAAGCACCTGCTGACGCGGATCTACTTTGATGGCGAACCGGCCAACGTCGACGATCCGCTGCTCGAATGCGTACCGGCCGAACGCCGCAGCACGCTGATGGCGAAGCAGGATGCATCAGGTGTTTACCAGTGGAATGTGATTCTGCAGGGCACCGATGCCGAGACGGTGTTCTTCGATTATTGAGTGAGCACCGTACCCCCCTGTAGGAGCCGGCTTGCTGGCGATTACGGTGTCAGTTTCATCAATGTTGAATGACACAACGCAATCGCCAGCAAGCCGGCTCCTACAGAGGCTGATGCATCTGCGGAACGGGACTGTTGCAAAGTGTGTCTAGACTCTCACCGTCCCCATTGAGTGAAAAAACGATGACAACACCCACAGCGCCTACAGCTCTTTATACCGGCGAAGAGCGTAGCAAGCGGATCTTCGCCATTGTCGGTGCCTCGTCCGGCAACCTCGTCGAATGGTTCGACTTCTACGTCTACGCCTTCTGCGCAATCTACTTCGCGCCTGCGTTTTTCCCGTCCGACAACCCCACGGTGCAGTTGGTCAACACCGCTGGCGTGTTTGCCGCCGGGTTCCTGATGCGGCCGATTGGCGGCTGGATTTTCGGCCGTGTCGCGGACAAGCACGGGCGCAAGAACTCGATGCTGATCTCGATTCTGATGATGTGCTTCGGCTCATTGCTGATCGCCTGCCTGCCAACGTACAAGGACATCGGTGTCTGGGCGCCGATCCTGTTGCTGTTCGCGCGTTTGCTGCAAGGCTTGTCGGTGGGCGGCGAGTACGGCACCACCGCGACCTACATGAGCGAAGTGGCACTCAAGGGCCAGCGCGGGTTCTACGCGTCGTTCCAGTACGTGACATTGATTGGCGGGCAATTGCTGGCGGTGTCGCTGGTGGTGGTCCTGCAACAAATCCTCACTGAAGAAGACCTGCGTGCCTACGGCTGGCGGATTCCGTTCGTGGTCGGTGCAGTGGCGGCGCTGATTTCGCTGTTCCTGCGTCGTTCGCTGAAAGAAACCACCAGCAAGGAAATGCGCGAAAACAAGGACGCCGGCAGTATCAAGGCACTGTTCCGCGACCACAAAGCCGCGTTCATCACCGTGCTCGGTTACACCGCCGGTGGCTCGCTGATTTTCTACACCTTCACCACGTACATGCAGAAGTACCTGGTGAACACCGCCGGCATGCACGCCAAGACGGCCAGTTACATCATGACTGGCGCGCTGTTTCTTTATATGTGCATGCAGCCGATCTTCGGCATGCTCGCGGACAAGATTGGCCGACGTAATTCGATGCTCTGGTTCGGCGCGCTGGGTACCTTGTGCACCGTGCCGATCCTGCTTAGCCTCAAAAGCGTCAGCAGCCCGTTCATGGCTTTTGTGCTGATTACCCTGGCGCTGGCGATCGTGAGTTTTTACACCTCGATCAGCGGTCTGGTGAAAGCCGAGATGTTCCCCCCGCAAGTGCGCGCACTGGGCGTTGGCCTGGCGTATGCGGTGGCGAATGCGATCTTCGGTGGCTCGGCGGAATACGTGGCTCTGAGCCTCAAGGCCGTTGGGATGGAAAACTCCTTTTATTGGTACGTGACGGTGATGATGGCGATCGCCTTCCTGTTCAGCCTGCGTTTGCCGAAACAGGCGAAGTATCTGCACCACGATCTTTGATCTTCACGCGCGGGTCGCCAAGGCCCGCGCCTTCAGGAACTGTTTATGAACCAGCGACCGGGCAATCAATTGTTCGATGCCTATTTCACGGCGCGTGATATGCGTGAAGTGTTCTGCGATCAGGGCCGGGTCCAGGCCATGCTCGATTTCGAAGCGGCACTGGCCCGTGCTGAAGCGCGGGTTGGCTTGATTCCGGTGAGTGCGGTCGCGCCGATTGAGGCGGCGTGCAGCGCCGGGCATTACGACTTTGCCACCCTCGCCGAGGCGATTGCCACGGCGGGGAACTCGGCGATTCCGTTGGTCAAGGCACTGGGCAAACAGATCGCCGCGCAAAATGCCGAGGCTGAGCGATACGTGCATCTGGGTGCGACCAGCCAGGACGTGATGGACAGCGGCCTGGTGCTGCAATTGCGCCGAGCGTTGGAATTGATTGAAAAAGATCTCGCGGACCTGGGCCAATCCCTTGCGACTCAGGCCCAGCGATATGCCGCCACTCCGCTGGCGGGGCGCACCTGGTTGCAGCATGCGACACCGGTCACCCTCGGCATGAAAATCGCCGGTTGGCTGGGCGCCGTGACACGCAGCCGCCAACGTTTGGCCGAACTCAAACCGCGTCTGCTGGTGCTGCAATTCGGCGGTGCTTCCGGAACCCTCGCGGCACTTGGCGAGCAAGCGATGCCAATTGCCCAGGCGCTATCCGAAGAACTGCAACTGACCTTGCCCGACCAGCCGTGGCACACCCAGCGCGATCGCGTGGTGGAATTCGGCGCGGTACTTGGCCTGATCGCCGGCAGCCTCGGCAAAATGGGCCGCGACATCAGCCTGTTGATGCAAACCGAAGCCGCCGAAGTGTTCGAACCTTCGGCGCCGGGCAAGGGCGGCTCTTCGACCATGCCGCACAAACGCAACCCGGTGGGCGCGGCGGTGCTGATCGGCGCGGCGACCCGTGTTCCCGGTTTGCTCTCGACCCTGTTCAGCGCCATGCCTCAGGAACACGAGCGCAGTCTCGGCCTGTGGCATGCCGAATGGGAAACCCTGCCGGAGATTTGCTGCCTGGTGTCCGGCAGTCTGCAACAAGCACTGTTGATCGCGCAGGGGCTGGAAGTGGACGCCGCACGCATGACCCGCAACCTCGATTTGACCCAGGGCCTGGTACTCGCCGAAGCGGTGAGCATCGTCCTCGCGCAACGGGTGGGGCGCGATACCGCGCATCATCTGCTGGAACAATGCTGCAAACGTGCCGTGGCCGAACAGCGTCATCTGCGTGCGGTGCTCGGCGACGAGCCGCAAGTGACGGCCGAGTTGTCGGCCGCCGAACTCGATCATCTGCTGGACCCCGCCCACTACCTCGGCCAGGCCAAAACCTGGGTCGAGCGAGCGGTGGCTGAACATTCTGCATTGACTGCCTGAAGGAGATTGCTGTGGCTTTCGTACAACTCGCCGAGGGCGAACTGCACTACCAGATTCAAGGGCCGCACGACGGACCGGTCGATGCACCGGTGTTGGTGCTGTCCAACTCGCTAGGCACCGACCTGCACATGTGGGACGCGCAAATCCCGGCGTTCACCAAGCATTTTCGCGTGTTGCGCTTCGACACGCGCGGTCACGGCCAGTCCTTGGTGACACCGGGGCCGTACAGCATTGAGCAACTGGGGCACGACGTGCTCGCCTTGCTGGATGCCTTGCACATCGAGCGCGCGCATTTCTGCGGTCTGTCCATGGGCGGGTTGATCGGCCAGTGGCTGGGCATCAATGCCGGCGAGCGCCTGAACAAACTGATCGTGTGCAACACCGCAGCGAAAATCGGCGATCCATCGATCTGGGACCCGCGCATTGAAATGGTCTTGCGCGATGGTCAGGCAGCCATGATTGCCCTGCGCGATGCGTCGATTGCCCGCTGGTTCACCCCGGACTTTTCCGAGGCCAACCCGGCAGCGGCCAAGCAGATCACCGACATGCTCGCGGCCACGTCGCCAGAAGGTTACGCGGCCAACTGTGCAGCGGTGCGTGATGCTGATTTTCGTGATCAGTTGTCCTTGATCAAAGCGCCACTGCTGGTGATTGCCGGCGCTCAGGATGCGGTGACGCCGCCGTCTGGCGGGCACTTCATTCAGGAGCATGTGCCAGGCGCCGAGTACGCCGAGTTCTATGCCGCGCACTTGTCCAACGTCCAGGCAGGCGACGCTTTCAGCGAGCGCGTGCTGACGTTTTTGACGGCACATTGAGGATTATTTTGTGGATGAGAAACAACGTTACGACGAAGGAATGGAACTCCGTCGTGCGGTACTGGGCGATGCCCACGTCGACCGCAGCCTGACCACCCTGACCGAGTTCAACTCGGAGTTTCAGGAAATGATCACCCGCCACGCCTGGGGTGACATCTGGACCCGTCCAGGCCTGCCGCGCCATACCCGCAGCCTGATCACCATCGCCATGCTGATCGGTATGAACCGCGAGGGCGAACTCAAACTGCACCTGCGCGCCGCCGCCAACAACGGCGTCAGCCGTGGCGAGATCAAGGAAGTGATCATGCAGAGCGCGATCTACTGCGGCATTCCGGCTGCCAATGCGACGTTCCACCTGGCGGAATCGGTGTGGGATGAGTTGGGGGTTGAATCGCGGGAGTAAGTGATCTGATCCCTGTAGGAGCCGGCTTGCCGGCGAAGAGGCCCTGGAATTGTGCGTCGCTGCTGAGGCCGACTTCGCTGGCAAGCCAGCTCCTACAGAAATGGCAGTGCTGGTAGTTAAAGCAAGCTGATCGGATAGCTGACGATCACGCGGTTTTCATCGAACTCGTTGTTGCTGTAATCCCGGCGCATGGTCGAGTTGCGCCACTTCACGTTCAAGTCCTTCAGCGCACCGCTCTGCACGGTGTAGCCCAGTTCCGATTCACGTCCCCATTCCTTGCCATCAGTAATCGTACCGGTGTGCACGTTGTCGCCGCTGATGTAGCGGTTCATCAGCGTCAGGCCCGGAACGCCGAGGGTGGCGAAGTTGTAGTCGTGACGCACTTGCCAGGATTTCTCCTGGGCATTGTCATAGCTGGAGTTGTAGCTGTCGTTGGCCAACGTCCCGCCGCTGGTGCCGTTGACCCGCATCCAGGCGTTGTCGCCCGTGAGTTTTTGCAGGCCGACATAAAAGGTGTTGCCGCCGTATTTGGCCGAGAGCATTGCGGACCAGGTCTTGTTGTCCAGGTCGCCGGCCCGGGCGCTGCCGTCTTCCTTGCCGTAGAAGTAGCCGAGGTTGGCGCCCAGGGTCCAGTCGCCCAGCGGTTGGCTGTGGATCAGATTGACGTATTGCTGGCTGTAGATGTCTTTGAGTTCGGCGTTCCACAGACCGATCTGGGTGCGTTTGTCGTTGAACACGTACTCGCCGCCCTGGAAGTTGAAACGGTCGGAGGTGAACGCGGCTTTTCCGGTCATCGACATGTCGCCCATGCTGCTGTCGTCGCGCGGGCTGTTCTGCCGGAACTGGCCGCCGTAGAGCGTCAGGCCATTGATTTCCTTCGAGGTGATCTGGCCGCCACGGAAGGTTTGCGGCAGCGAGCGCCCGTCGTCCGAACGCAGGATCGGCAGCACCGGCATCCATTCGCCGACCTTCGCTTCAGTCTGCGACAGCTTGGCCTTGAACGCGACGTTGGTGCGCCCGAAGTTATCCGCCGGGCGACCGTCGCTGTCCAGCGGCAGCAATTGCGTACCGCCCGTGCCTTTACCACCATCGAGTTTTACCGAGTACAACCCCAGCACATCCACGCCGAATCCGACGATGCCTTGGGTGAAACCGGACTTGGCGTCGAGGATGAAACTTTGCGTCCACTCTTCAGCCTTGCCCTGAGCCTTGGTCGGGTTGGTGAAGTTGCGGTTGAGGTAGAAGTTACGCAGGTTCAGGTTGACCTTGGCTCCTTCGACAAAGCCCGACTCCTCGGCGTGAGCGGGCAGGGCCGCGCTGGTCACGGCAATGGCGATCAGGCCGGGAACGAAATACTGCGCAGGAAAAGGCGTCATGGGCGTGGGTCTCTCTAATTCTTGGGGATGAAACGGGGTGATGCCGCAACTTGGGGTTGCAGACGAACATTCGGTCAGGACAAGCGAAGCGGATCAGCCGGAGAGGGCGGGGCGCGGGGGCATGGTGTCGAACCTGTTGTTTTTGGTTTTGTGGTTCGGATGGTGTGGGAAATGTACTGAATGGTTCAATAATCTAAAATTGGTTTTGGGCGATTATCGAACGAAACATTGAGCGGAGTTTTGTGGTGTATTGGCCGGCCCTATCGCGAGCAGGCTCGCTCCCACATTCGACCGCATTTCTTCGGGAGGAACTCGGTCACCTGTGGGAGCTAGCCTGCTGGCGATGGGGTCATAACGAACAACACAGATTTTCAGACGGCCAACAAAAAGCCCACCAATCGGTGGGCTTCGTGTTTTCACAGCGCTATCAGAACAACTTCAACTCCGGTGCTTCTTTTTTCAACGGCTCGTTCTTCGCCGTTTGCTCGTTCCAGCCACCACCCAGTGCCTTGTACAGGTTGACCTGGCTGACCAGTTGCGCCAGACGGTCGGTGATCAGCACTTGTTGCGCACTGAACAGCTGACGCTGGGCATCGAGGAAGGTCAGGTTGCTGTCGACACCGATGCGGTAACGACGCTCGGCCAGACGGTAGTAGTCCTGGTTGGCGCTGACGAAATCTTTCTGCGCCTGCAACTGCTGGACGTAGGTCTGGCGGGCGGCCAGGCCGTCGGCGACTTCCTGGAAGGCCGTTTGAATGGACTTCTCGTAGGTCGCCACGCCGATGTCTTTCTGGATTTTCGAGTAATCCAGGCTGGCACGCAGGCTGCCGGCGTTGAAGATCGGCAGGTTGATCTGCGGCTGGAACAGCCAGGTACCCGAACCACCGTTGAACAGACCGGACAGGTCCGGGCTCAAGGTGCCCGCATTGGCCGTCAGGCTGATGCTCGGGAAGAACGCAGCCCGTGCCGCGCCGATGTTGGCGTTGGCGGCCTTCAGGTTGTGCTCGGCCTGGAGGATGTCCGGGCGACGTTGCAGCAGATCCGATGGCAAGCCCGGCGGTACTTCGCTCAGCAGGTCGTCGTTCAGCGGTTTGGCCGCTTGCAGGTTCGCCGGGACGCCGGTACCGAGCAGCAGCACCAGGCTGTTCTCGTCCTGCGCGACCTGACGGGTGTACTTGGCCAGTTGTGCGCGGGCGTTTTCCACCGAGGTGCGCGACTGCGCCAGGTCCAGGGCCGAGGCGACACCGACTTCGTTGCTGCGGGCGGTGAGCTTGTAGCTCTCCTCAAACGCGGCAAGAGTGTCCTGGGTCAGCTTCAGCAGTTCCTTGTCGGCCTGCCAGGTCAGGTAGGCATTGGCCACGCTGGCCACCAGGCTGATTTGCGTGCTGCGGCGGCCTTCTTCAGTGGCGAAGTACTTTTGCAGTGCTTCTTCGTTCAGGCTGCGAACGCGACCAAACAGGTCGAGTTCGTAGGCACTGACACCCACGGTTGCCGAGTAGGAACTGGTGATGCTGGACTCACCGGTCTGCGACGCGTCGGCCGGTAACCGCTGACGATTGCCGGTGCCGTTGGCCGAAATCGCCGGGAACAGGTCGGCGCGCGAGATGCGGTATTGAGCTGCAAAGGCGTCGATGTTCAGGGCCGCGACACGCAGGTCACGGTTGTTTTCCAGGGCAACCTGAATCAACTGTTGCAACGCCGGGTCATGGAAAAACTGCTTCCAGCCCTGTTCGGCAGCGGCCTGAGCCGGTGCCTGGGCCGACGAATACGCCGGCCCTTCAGGGTATTGGCCCGCCACCGGAGCGTCCGGCTGCTGATAATCAGGTATCAACGAGCAGCCACTGAGCACGAAGGCGGCAACTGCCAGGGAAAGTAGCGACTTGCTCATTAGCCAGCCTCTTTAGGAGTTTCAGTAGCGTCTTGCTGGTCGACGTTTTTACGCTGACCCATGGCAGACACAGTGACGAAGAACAGTGGGACCCAGTAAATCGCCAGCACGGTTGCCGTGATCATACCGCCAATCACACCGGTACCGATTGCGTGCTGGCTACCCGAACCTGCGCCCGAGGAGATCGCCAGCGGAACCACACCGAGGACGAACGCCAGCGAGGTCATGATGATCGGCCGCAGACGCATCCGGCAGGCTTCGATCGCCGCATCATGCAAACTGCGGCCCTGTTCGTGCAGCTCCTTGGCAAATTCGACAATCAGAATGGCGTTTTTCGCCGCCAGCCCGATGGTCGTCAACAAGCCCACCTGGAAGTACACGTCGTTGGACAAGCCGCGCAGGCTGGTAGCCATGAGCGCACCGATGATCCCTAGCGGTACCACCAACATCACCGCGATCGGAATCGACCAGCTTTCATACAATGCCGCCAGGCACAGGAACACCATCAGCAGCGACAGGGCATACAACGCTGGCGCTTGCGAACCGGACAGACGTTCTTCGTATGACAGACCGGTCCAGGAAATACCGACACCGGCCGGCAGTTTCTTGGCGATGGCTTCGACTTCGGCCATGGCTTCACCGGTGGAATAACCCGGCGCCGGGGAACCGAGGATTTCCATCGCTTCCACACCGTTGTAACGGGCCAGTTTCGGCGAACCGTAGATCCACTCACCCTTGGCGAACGCCGTGAACGGCACCATGGTTCCGGCGCTGTTGCGCACGTACCACTTCTGCAGATCTTCAGGGCTCATGCGAGCGCCGGGCTGACCTTGCACGTAAACCTTCTTCACACGACCGCGGTCGATGAAGTCGTTGACGTAGCTACTACCCAGGGCAATCGACAAGGTGTTGTTGATGTCGGCGATGGTCACGCCCAGGGCGCTGGCCTTCTCGTCATCGATTTCCAGCTGGAATTGCGGTTCGTCGTTCAGGCCGTTCGGACGGACCTGGGACAGGATCTTGCTTTGTGCCGCCATGCCGAGGAACTGGTTGCGCGCTTCCATCAACTTGTCGTGACCGATACCGGCGCGGTCCTGAAGGAACACGTCGAAACCGGTGGCGTTACCCAACTCGAGTACCGCGGGTGGCGCGAAGGCGAACACCATGGCGTCACGGAACGTGAAGAAGTGCTGCTGGGCACGGGCCGCAACCTTGAACACGTTGTTGTCAGCGTTACGTTCGTCCCACGGGCGAAGCATGATGAATGCCATGCCCGAGCTCTGGCCACGGCCGGCGAAGTTGAAGCCGGTCACGGTGAACACCGAGTTCACTGCATCGCCTTCACCGCCGTCCTTGCCCGGACGCAGCAGGAATTCGCGCATTTCGTCCACGACCACTTGGGTACGCTGCGCCGTCGAACCGGCAGGTGTTTGCACCTGGGCAAACAGTACGCCCTGGTCTTCTTCCGGCAGGAACGCGGTTGGAATGCGGGTGAACAGCCAGATCATGCCGACGACAATCAACAGGTACGCCAGCAGGTACGGTGCTTTGTGCTTGAGCATGCTGCCCACGCCGCGCTCGTAGCTTCTGACACCGCGATCGAAGTTGCGGTTGAACCAGCCGAAGAAGCCGCGTTTCGGGGTGCCGTGATCGCCTTTCGCAATCGGCTTGAGCATGGTGGCGCAGAGCGCCGGGGTGAAGATCAGTGCAACCAGTACCGACAGGGCCATGGCCGAGACGATGGTGATCGAGAACTGCTTGTAGATCACACCGGTAGAGCCGCTGAAGAACGCCATTGGCAGCAGAACCGCCGACAGCACCAGGGCGATACCGACCAGGGCACCCTGGATCTGCCCCATGGATTTCTTGGTGGCCTCCTTGGGTGACAGGCCTTCTTCGCTCATTACCCGTTCGACGTTTTCCACCACGACGATGGCGTCGTCCACCAGCAAGCCAATGGCCAGGACCATACCGAACATGGTCAGGGTGTTGATGCTGAAACCGGCGGCCGCGAGGATGCCGAACGTACCGAGCAATACCACCGGCACGGTCATCGTGGTGATGATGGTGGCGCGGAAGTTCTGCAGGAACAGGAACATCACCAGGAACACCAGCGCAACCGCTTCGACCAAGGTATTAACCACGCCTTTGATCGACTCAGTCACCACCGGAGTGGTGTCGTACGGGAACACCACTTCCATCCCTTCAGGGAAGAACGGCTTGAGGCTGTCGATGGTCGTGCGCAGGGCTTTTGCGGTGTCGAGGGCGTTGGCGCCGGTGGCCAGTTTCACCGCCAGACCGGATGCCGGAGCGCCGTTGAACTGGGCGTTGATGCTGTAGTTTTCACCACCCAGGCCGACTTCGGCGACATCTTTCAAACGAACTTGCGAACCGTCCTTGTTGACCTTGAGCAGGATCTTGTCGAATTGCTCGGCGGTCTGCAGACGGGTCTTGCCGATGATTGTCGCGTTCAGCTGTGTGCCGGGCAGAGCAGGCAAACCGCCGAGCTGGCCGGAGGACACCTGCACGTTCTGTGCGGCGATGGCGTTCTTGACGTCGATCGGGGTCAGGTTGAAGTTGTTCAACTTGGCCGGGTCGAGCCAGATACGCATGGCGTACTGGGAACCGAACACCTGGAAGTCACCCACACCAGCGGTCCGCGAGATCGGGTCCTGCATGTTGGACACGATGTAGTTGGACAGGTCGTCCTTGGTCATGCTGCCGTCACGCGACACCACGCCGATCACCAGCAGGAAGTTCTTCACTGCCTTGGTCACGCGGATACCCTGTTGCTGCACTTCTTGCGGCAGCAGCGGGGTGGCCAGGTTCAGTTTGTTCTGCACCTGAACCTGTGCGGTGTCGGAGTTGGTGCCTTGCTCGAAGGTCGCGGTAATGGTCATGGTGCCGTCGGAGT
The DNA here is from genome assembly GCF_900187435.1 of Pseudomonas sp. Irchel s3b5. Lineage (NCBI taxonomy): Bacteria > Pseudomonadati > Pseudomonadota > Gammaproteobacteria > Pseudomonadales > Pseudomonadaceae > Pseudomonas > Pseudomonas sp. Irchel s3b5. The sequence continues at coordinate 39,359 of NZ_FYDY01000020.1, read as the reverse complement.
TACTTTCCGACGAGACATAACGCAGGTTGTCGATACCGTTGAGCTGTTGCTCGATCACCTGGACCACGGTGTCCTGAACCGTTTGTGCCGAAGCACCCGGGTAGGACACGGAGATCGCAATGGCCGGAGGCGCAATGCTCGGGTATTGGTTGATCGGCAGTCTGAGGATCGATAGTGCCCCGACCAGCATGATCACCAGGGCAATTACCCAGGCGAAAATCGGACGGTCGATAAAAAATTTCGACATGGTTTACTCCCCTTTGCCGCTGGAAGCCTTGTCAGCTGCCTGTGCGGGGACCGGGTTCTTTGCGGCTACGTTGGTCGCTTCCCGAGCGTTGACTTCGATGCCCGGTTTGACGAATTGCAGACCTTCGGTGATCAGGCGATCGCCAGCCTTCAGGCCATCTTCGATCAGCCATTGGTTGCCGACGGTGCGGTTGGCCTTGAGCTGACGCAGTTCAACCTTGTTATCCGGACCCACGACCAAAGCGGTCGGCGTGCCCTTGAGGTCGCGTGTCACGCCTTGCTGCGGGGCCAGGATTGCGGCGCTGTTTACACCGGCCTGCAATTTGGCGTGTACGAACATGCCTGGCAGCAGGGTGTGCTCAGGGTTCGGGAACACGGCGCGCAGGGTGACGGAACCGGTGGTCTGGTCAACCGAGACTTCGGAGAACTCCAGCTTGCCGTCCAGCTTGTACTGGCTGCCGTCTTCAAGGGTCAGCTTGACCGTTGCCGCGTTGGCACCGGCCTTCTGCAGGCGACCGCTTTCCAGTTCGCGACGCAGTTGCAGCATCTCGACCGAGGACTGCGTCACGTCGACGTAGATCGGGTCGAGCTGCTGAATGACTGCCATCGCATCGACCTGGGCATTGCTGACCAGCGCGCCTTCAGTCACCGAAGAACGACCGATGCGGCCGGTCAGCGGTGCGTAGACCTTGGTGTAGCGCACGTTGATCTGGGCGGTTTGCAGGGCGGCTTCCGATTGCAGGCGGTTGGCCACGGCGGTGTCGTATTCCTGACGGCTGACGGCTTGCTCATCGACCAATTGCTTGTAGCGGTCGGAGACCGACTTGGTCGAACGCAGGTTGGCTTCAGCGCTTTTCAGTGTTGCGTCATAGACCGACGGATCGATCTGATACAGCTGCTGGCCGGCCTTGACGTCGCTGCCTTCCTTGAACAGGCGCTTCAGAATGATGCCGTTGACCTGAGGGCGAACCTCGGCCATGCGGAATGCACTGGTGCGTCCCGGAAGATCAGACGTCAGGGTGAAAAGTTGCGGTTGCAGGGTTACGACGCCGACCTGAGGGGGCGGTGCGGCTGGTGCTGCCTCTTCCTTTTTGCATCCGCTGAGTAGCGATGCCAGGGCGACGGCGGCGACCAGAGCGGTAACAGCTGGCTTGAATTGCATGAAAATCCTCGGGTCAGGCGCGCAAGGTGCGCACAAGAAAGGTGGAAGGTTTAAAAATGTGTGCCGAGTGGATAAGTAGCTTGCTAAGGAATATACTTACGTACATGGCTGTTTGTAAATACCTAGACTGTGTACTCATACCGTTACAGAAGCCGTTCGCAGGTTCGAATTGTAGGCCGGGGACGATACCCAAGAACGTTCGCCCCACTTTTATTCAGCTGATATTCAGACATCGCTGAAGCACCCTGATTGAGGTTGTACTGCCATGGTCCGTCGCACCAAAGAAGAAGCTCAGGAAACCCGTGCCCAGATTCTCGTGGCGGCGGAGAAGGCCTTTTTCGAGCGGGGCGTGGCGCGCACCACGCTGGCGGACATCGCGACCCTCGCGGGCGTGACGCGCGGGGCCATTTACTGGCATTTCAGCAACAAGGCGGATCTGGTGCAGGCCATGCTCGACACACTGCATGAGCCGCTGGAAGAAATGGCCAAGGCCAGCGAGAGCGAAGATGAACTCGATCCCCTGGGTTGCATGCGCAAGTTGTTGGTTCATTTGTTTCATCAAGTTGCGCTGGACCCGAAAACCCGGCGCATCAACGAAATTCTGTTTCATAAGTGCGAATTCACCGATGAAATGTGCGACCTGCGTCAACAGCGTGTGGCAGCCAGCCTCGACTGCAACGTGCGCATCGGCGTGGCCCTGAGTAATGCAGTCAACCGCGGGCAACTGCCGGAAAACCTCGACACTGTCCGTGCGGCCATCAGCCTGCATGCCTACATCGACGGCATCCTGTACCAGTGGTTGCTGGCCCCCGACAGCTTTGAACTGCACACCGAAGCCGAGCGTTGGGCCGATACGGGGCTGGACATGCTGCGCTTGAGCCCCAGCCTGCGTAAATGAAGCAAAATGCGAAATCGACGTCATGTGTGTCAACCGTCGAGACCGTAAATGAACGGTTCTTCACGTGCCCTTCGACAATGGGCTGCTTTTATATACTTACACTCGGCCCGTTGACAGGTTGCGAGCTCAGTAATTTGTAGGAGTTTTGTGTCGAGACTGTGAGCAAGTCCTTTTCGCGGTGTCAAAACCACAATATTGTTTTCAGATAACAAAAAGCCCCGGCTCTTTCGAGTCGGGGCTTTTGCATTTCCAGGATGACTGATTACAGCGTCGGGTAGTCGATATAACCAACCGGGCCCTTGGCATAGAACAGTTCAGGACGCACTTCGTTGAGCGGCGCATCAGCCTTCAAGCGCGCCGGCAGATCCGGGTTGGCAATGAACGGCACGCCGAACGCGACGGCATCGGCCTTGCCACTGGCCAGCCATTCGTTGGCGCTGTCCTTGGTGAAGCGTTCGTTGGCAATGTAAGGGCCGCCGAAAGCTTCTTTCAATTGTGGGCCGAGGCTGTCGGCGCCTTCTTTTTCTCGTGAGCAAATGAAGGCGATGCCACGCTTGCCGAGTTCACGAGCGACGTAGGTGAACGTTTCAGCCAGGTTGTCGTCGCCCATGTCATGGGAGTCGGCACGTGGAGCCAAATGCACGCCCACGCGGCCGGCGCCCCAGATTTCGATCGCTGCGTCGGTCACTTCCAGCAGCAGGCGTGCACGGTTTTCCAGGGAACCGCCGTAATGGTCGGTGCGCTGGTTGGTGCTGCTTTGCAGGAACTGGTCAAGCAGGTATCCGTTGGCGCCGTGGATCTCCACGCCATCAAATCCCGCTGCCTTGGCATTTTCAGCACCCACACGATAAGCGTCGACGATGTCGGCGATTTCAGCGGTTTCCAGTGCGCGTGGGGTAGGGTAGTCCGCCAGCGGACGCACCAGGCTGACGTGGCCTTTTGGCTGGATGGCGCTTGGTGCAACCGGAGCTTCGCCATTCAGATACGACGGATGCGAAACCCGGCCCACGTGCCACAGTTGCAGGAAAATTTTGCCACCGGCGCCGTGGATGGCTTTGGTCACGTTGGACCAGCCACGCACCTGGTCGTTGGACCAGATACCCGGGGTGTCCGGGTAGCCGACGCCCATCGGCGTGACCGACGTGGCTTCGCTGAGAATCAGGCCAGCGGAAGCGCGTTGCACGTAGTACTCGGCCATCAGCGCGTTGGGCACGCGACCTTCGTCTGCGCGGCAGCGGGTCAGCGGGGCCATGATGATGCGGTTGGCCAACTCGAGGTCGCCCAGTTTGATCGGATCGAAAATAGTCGTCATTTAATGCAACCCTCGTGAGGTAATGGATGATCAGTTGGTAGCAGGTGCCAGATCGGGATTGCCGCTCTGACGAAACGTAATCAGGGTCACCAGCAGGGCGAGAACCGCCAATACAGCTGCAGCAAGCGGCACGCTGGTCAGGCCGAAACCGTGGGCAATCACACTGCCGCCGACCCAGGCACCCAAGGCGTTACCGACGTTGAAAGCGCCAATGTTCAGGGTCGACACCAGGTTCGGAGCGGCTTTGCCAAAGGTCACCACGTTCACCTGCAAGGCCGGCACGGCGGCGAAACACGCGGTGGCCCAGAGGAACAGGGTGATTTCGGTCGGGATCAGCGCGACGCTGGTCCAGGTCAGGACGGTGGAAATCACGGCCATGGCGATGAAGACACCGATCAGCGTTGCCGCCAGGCCTTTGTCGGCCATCTTGCCGCCGATGATGTTGCCGACCGTCAGGCCCAGGCCGATCAACATCAGGCTCCAGGTCACGCCGCGGGGCGAGACGCCGGTGACTTCACCCAACAGCGGTGCGACGTAAGTGAACAGCGTGAACACCGAGGCGGCGAACAGCGCGGTCATGCTCAACGACAGCCAGATCCCGGCACCTTTCAGCGCGGACAGTTCGGCGCGCATGTCGAGCTTCTCTTCATCGCGCTTGGCCGGCAGGAAGCGGATCAGGCCGATCAGTGCGATCACGCCGATCACGGTCACCGCCCAGAAGGTCGAGCGCCACCCGGCTTCCTGGCCGAGCGCGGTGCCCAGCGGTACGCCGAGGACGTTGGCCAGGGTCAGGCCGGTGAACATCAATGCGACGGCTGAAGCACGTTTGTTCGCAGGCACCAGGCCCGCTGCCACCACTGAACCGATACCAAAGAAGGCGCCATGGCACAGGGCGGTGACCACACGGGCGAACATCAGCACGTTGTAGTCGCCAGCCACTGCGCAGAGCAGGTTGCCGATAATGAAGATGCCCATCAACGCCACCAGGGCGGCCTTGCGCGGCAGCTTGGCGGTGGCCAGCGCCATGAACGGCGCGCCGATGGCCACGCCCAGGGCGTAACCGGTCACCAGCCAGCCGGCGCCGGGGATCGACACACCGAGGTCGGCCGCCACGTTGGGCAGCAAGCCCATGATGACGAACTCGGTGGTGCCGATGGCAAAGGCGCTCAAGGCGAGGATGAGTAGCGAGAGGGGCATGTCTAATTCCTTATGGCTGGCTGACGTGGGGGGCGTTCTCAATTGGCTTTCCCGGGGCTGTGTGAAAACCAATTGAGAACGCCCCCACAGGGTCAGAGCTCGTTGCTGAAGATGCGGAGGAACTCCTGAATGGTTTCCTCGTTGCGCTTGAAAAAATGCCACTGGCCGACTTTTCGGCTGCTGATCAGGCCGGCGCGTTGCAGGGTCGCCAGGTGTGCGGACACCGTGGATTGCGACAAGCCGCAACGTTGATCGATCTGCCCGGCGCAAACGCCGTGCTCGTTACTGTGGGACTGGTCGGGAAATTCGACGGTCGGGTCTTTGAGCCAGTGCAGGATTTCTCGCCGTACCGGGTGCGCCAGGGCTTTTATTATTTCGTCGAGGTCTAGGTTCATGGCAGTGGGCTCGTGATCAGTAAAACGCTATATCGCGATGAAGCGAACTTTAAATCGGTATTTCGCGATATACCAATATGATTTTGCTCTTATGACTGAGAAAATCGGTATATCGAGTTATAACGATACGTTGAGTGTAACAAGGCAAGGCCGCGGTGCTAAGCTGCGCCCATGAACTATCTCGCACATCTTCACCTCGGTGGCCAGCGTCCCGGTCAATGGCTCGGCAGCCTGTATGGCGATTTCGTCAAAGGCAGGCTGCAAGGGCAGTACGATCCAGAGATCGAAGCGGCCATCCAGTTGCATCGCAGCATCGACGTGTTCACTGACCGCCATCCACTGGTGGATACGGCGTTGTCACGGTTTTCCCTGACGCGCCGGCGGTATGCCGGGATCGTCCTCGACGTGTTTTTCGATCATTGCCTGGCGCGGGACTGGACGCTGTATGCCGAGCGGCCGCTGGCGTTGTTCACCTCGGACGTTTACCGAGTGTTGTCCACTGAACCGCAACTCCCGGAGCGCCTGGCTCGCATCGCGCCTTATATGGTGGCTGATGACTGGTTGGGTTCTTACCGGGAGTTCGAGGTGCTGGAGCAGGTGTTGCGCGGGATTTCGCGGCGGTTGACCCGGCCGGAAGAGTTGGCGGCGGCGATGCCGGAGTTGCGGCGGTTGTACGAGCCGTTGAGCGAGGACTTCCGGTTGTTCTATCCGCAGCTTCAGAATTTTGCGCAGAGCCACCCAGCACGCTGAACCTCTGTAGGAGCGAGCCTGCTCGCGATTTCGATTTGTCATTCAGCATCATCGTTGAATGTAAATCCGCTATCGCGAGCAGGCTCGCTCCTACAGGGGGAATGTGTTTACGCGGCAATCGCGGGGCGCAGGGGAGCTCGTTGCGATTCAACAACAGCACCAAACAACGCCTTCTGCACCGCCTGCTGCGCCTCGAACGCGAGTGCCGCGCGTTCCCGGCCTTCGCAGGCAATCGGCTTGAGCAGATGAATCTCCACGCCGCCACGATCATTGGCAAACAGACGCATCAGGTGCGACAGCAAATCATCGTCACCAATGAACGGCGCCAGCGCATCGAGCTCGCCGTTGCGCACATAACGAATCGCCACCGGTTGCATCGCCACTTCGGAATCGATGGCCGCGGACAACAAGCGACCGTGGAAGGTGCGAAGTGAACGGCCATCGGTGGTGGTGCCTTCCGGAAACATCAGCAGCGGATGCGCCGTTTCCAGATGACGGGTCATCTGTTTGCGGATCAACTGGCTGTCGCCCGAACCGCGACGGATGAACAGGCTGCCAGCCTTGGCCGCCAACCAACCGGCCACCGGCCAGGTGCGCACTTCGGCCTTGGACAGGAACGACATGGGCGTGAGCATGCCCAGCAGCGGGATGTCGGTCCAGGACACGTGATTGCTCACCCACAGCATCGGTGTCTTTGGCAGTTCACCCTGAACCGTCACGTCAAAGGGCAGGGCATTGCTCAGGCGTGCCATGAAAAATCGCGACCAGCGTTGACGACGTTCCATCGAATGGGCCATGCCCAGGCGCTCGAACAACCCGAACACACTGGCCATGCCCAGGCCTAGCGCCACTACCAGCAATACTCGTGCGATTCGCGCGTAAATGCGCAGCCGGCTCATCACACAGCCGCCTTGAAGTGTTTGGCATAGCGCGGGCAAAGTTCGTCGCGCTTGAGCAGGATGAACACGTCGGCGACCTGGAAATCTTCATCCCAGCACGGCTCGCCGCAAATCTTCGCGCCCAGGCGCATGTAGGCCTTGAGCAGCGGTGGCATTTCGGCAATCACGTTCGAAGGAATGTCGAGGCTCGGCAACGGTTTTTTCGGCTCCGCCCGCAGGTGTTCGGTGCACAGGTAGCGCTCGCGCAGACGCTGCATGATCGCGTGGGCCTGAATGCCGCCGTCCTGCATCGGAATGCTCGCGCAGCCCATCAAATAGCTGTAGCCGCCCTGGTTCAGGACCTCGGCCAGCTCGCCCCAGAGCACGGCGATGGTGCCGCCGTTGCGGTAGGCCGGGTCGACGCAGGTGCGGCCGATTTCCAGGATCGGGCCTTGCAAGTGGACCAGGCCGTGCAGGCTGAATTCTTCTTCGCTGTAGAATTTACCCAGGCTGCTGGCGGCTGTATGGTCGAGCAAACGGGTGGTCGCCACCAGACGACCGGTGTTGAGGTCACGCACACCGATGTGGGCGCAGTGAACGTCGTAGTCATCCATGTCCAGACCCCGCTCCGCGCCTTTGAGCTTGGCGTTGAATTCGCCGCTGAACACGTTGAATCGCAAGGCCTGGGCTTCTTGCAAAGCCTCGGCGCCCACCAGGCGTTCGGCTTGCAGTCGGCGTTCGGTGCCGGTGTCGCTGATGCGGGCGATCTGAGTCATGGCGAATCTCCATTCGGGCTGCTCACCCGTCTTTGGGCTACAGCAAATCGACTTTCTTTGTCTAGCCGTGTTGTGCAAAGTCAGGCTATGTAGCCCCGGTGTCATCGCCATTAAGCTTTGGTGATGCTTATATGACAGCCCACAAGGAGCCTCTTATGCCCTGGCAAACCCTGTTGAACCGTGGCGAGCGCCTGCCCGCCAACCCTGATCTGGCCGAAGGTTTCGCGACTCTGTTGCAGCAGTTGGGTACCGTCACGCCATTTGAATTGGCGGTGTCGGGCGCACGCTTGATGGCAACGCCGGGGCTGGCGTTTCTGGTGGGTTATCAGGCGGCGTTGCGCATGCTCTGGCCGAGTGCACCCGCAAGCCTCGGCGCGTTGTGTGCCACCGAACAGCGCAGCCTGCGCCCGGCGGACATGCAGACCCGGCTCAGCGGTTTGCGCCTGAACGGGCGCAAGGATTTCGTCACCGCTGGCGACGCCGCCGACTGGTTGCTGGTGGCGGCACGCAGTGAAGAGCCCGGCGAAGATCCGCGTTTGAGCCTGGCGGTGATCTATCGCGAAGAACCCGGTGTGCGGGTGGAGCAGTTGCCAGCGATCCCGTTGATGCCCGACATCAGCCATGGCCGCTTGTTTCTGGATAACGCCTTGTGTGAATTGCTGGCGGGGGATGGCTGGGATGCCTACGTCAAACCATTCCGAACGCTGGAAGATGTTTATGTGTTGAGCGCAATGACGGCGTGGTTGTATGGCGTCGGACAGGACAGCGATTGGTCTCAGGGCTTGCAACTGCGCCTGCTGGCGTTGCTCGCCGGCTGCGCGGAAGTCAGTCGACAGCCGCCTACCAGTCCGGCCGGGCATGTGTTGTTGGGCGGGTTATTTGCGCAGTTTGATGCTCTGAAGCCTGACATCAATGAAGCGCTGGCGGAGGGACCGCCAGAGTGGTCGGCAATGTGGCAGAGGGATCAGGCCGTGATGGATTTGGCTGCCGGGGCACGGGGGAAACGGTTGGTGAAGGCACTGGCAGGCCTTTGACAATTGCAGCTCCTGCAAGGCTCGCGTGAGTGTCATTTAATTGGGCTAGGCTAACCCGGTTATTTCCCATGAGCCCCCGCCATGTTGAAAGGCTTGCCCCTGATTTTCCTGCTGTTGCTCAGCTTCGGCACCCGCGCCGAACAATGGCCCGCGGAGCAATGGCCGTCCGGCCCGGTCATGACCGGACCCGCACTTCAGGCACTGGAGCAATACGCCTTCGCGCCCCGCAACGACAACACCCGCCAAGGCATCCGCACCGATGCCTTGCTGGTGATCCGCGACGGCCAATTGATCTACGAGCGCTACGCCGGGCCGACCACCGCCGAGACTCCACACCTGACCTGGTCCATCAGTAAAAGCTTGATGGCAACCGTCCTGGGTGTGGCCTATGGCGAAGGGCTGTTCAAGCTCCAGGATCCTGTACAAAAATTTTATCCCCCGCTGAAGAAATACCCGACCATGACCTTGGCCGACCTGTTGCACTGGGCCTCGGGCATCGACTGGCAGGAAGACTACGAATACGCACCGTTGAAATCCTCGGTGGTGGCCATGCTCTATACCCGAGGCCGCGCAGACATGGGCGCATTCACTGTCGATCACGACAGCTACGCAGCACCGGGCCAGGCATTTCGCTATTCCAGCGGTGACACGAATCTGCTGTCCGCCGCGTTGAAAACCATGGTCGGGCCGAATCGCTATGCGGACTATCCGTGGGCTGCATTATTCGAACCGCTGGGCATTCGCCGTGCCGTGTGGGAAACCGATGCCACCGGCACGTTCGTCGCGTCCTCTTATGCCTATCTCACTGCGCGGGATCTGGCGCGAGTCGGCCTGTTGATGGCCCGTGATGGACGTTGGGGTGATAGGCAACTGCTGCCCAAAGACTGGGTCGCGTTCAATCGCGAGCCCTTCGCCCACTATCGTGCGAATCAGGACGCCGCCGTGCCTGGCGGACACTGGTGGCTCAATCGCGCAGTCGACGGGGCCGCCCAACCCTGGCCTGATGCCCCGGCCGACACCTTCGCCGCGCTGGGCCATTGGGGGCAGGCGATGTACGTGATCCCCAGTGAAAACCTGGTGATCGTGCGCTACGGCGATGACCGCGACGGTAGCTATCGACATAACGAATTGCTCAAGCTCGCGCTAAAAACCTTCGCCGCCGAGGTGCAGCCATGAGCGGTTTTTTTCGACGCCGACCGATCAGTTCACTGTTGCTGATCCTGTTGCTGGCCTTGCTCGGTTGGATCTGGCACGAACGTGTTGCGCTGTGGGCGTTCCCCGGCATCATCAGCGCCTACACCGCCAAGGAGTATTGCTCGTGCCGTTATGTGATGAACAACGATGCCGAGTACTGCCGCGGATACGTGAAACAGTGGCTGCCGACCAGCGGTTTCGTCGATGATGTTGCCAGCAAGCAAATAACAGTCAGCGGCATGGGTCGAAGCAACAGCGCAGTATGGATCGGCGAACGCCAGGGCTGTCGCTTGCAACAATGAAGCGGAAAGTCCAGGTGGGGGCTTTTGTGGTGAGGGAGCAAGCTCCCTCACCACAAAAGCGGGTTTGGTGTCGTAGACGGCTTGCAATGCGCTGAGGGCCAGTTAAGGTTCAGCACAGGTTTATCTGCCCTCACGAGTTTTTATGTTCAAGCGTTTCACCCTGAAAACCCTCGCTTTCCTGCTGTTGACCGGCGCTACGCTGTCGGCCCGCGCCGACTGGTACCTCGACGGCGAGTCCTCTCGGCTGTCGTTTGTCAGCACCAAAAACGCCAATGTTTCTGAAGTGCAGCGCTTTCTGGTGTTGCACGGTCAGGTCGATCCCAAAGGGCTGGCGCGGGTGGAAGTCGAACTGGACTCGATCAACAGCGGCATTCCGCTGCGCGATGAGCGCATGCGCAAAGAACTGTTCGAGATCGACAAGTTTCCCGAAGCACTGATCACCACGCAGATCGATTTGCGTCCGATCAACGATCTCGCCCCCGGCGCGCAGCTGGAGTTGCGTCTGCCGTTGACCGTCGACCTGCACGGCAAGCAGCACACCTACGACGCGCAGTTGTTGGCGACCCGACTCGATGACCGACGTTTTCAAGTGGTGACACTTGAACCGGTGGTCATCAATGCCGAAGATTTTGATCTGGCGCCGGGTCTGGAAACCTTGCGCAAACTGGCCGGTTTATCGGCAATCAGCCTGTCGGTACCGGTGGGTGCGGTGCTGATTTTCACGGCGCGCTGACATGGCCGGCGCGATCTTTCCCTGGCGTGAAGGCAACCATTTCGAGCTACTGATCGATGGCCCGCAGTTTTTTCCGCGCATGTTGGTGGCGATTGCCCGTGCCGAAGAACAGGTCGAGCTGGAGTTGTACCTGGTCGAGGCGGGCGCTTGCGCCGAAGCGATGGTTCAGGCGTTGGTCCAGGCTGCCGAGCGCGGCGTGCGGGTGCGATGCCTGTTCGATGACTACGGCAGCCTTGCCTTCACTCTGGCTTTACGCCAGCGCCTGACGTCCGCCGGGGTCGAGTTGCGGTTCTATAATCGCCTGAACTGGCGGCGTTGGGTCGGTAATTTCTATCGCGATCACCGCAAGCTGTTGTTGGTCGATCAGAGTCTGGCCGTCGTGGGCGGCACCGGCGCCACCGATGAATTCTGGACGCCAGGTGAAGATGTTAGCGAGTGGCACGAAGTGATGGTGGAAATCACCGGGCCGCTGGTGCTCGACTGGCAACTGCTGTTCGATCGTCAGTGGATTGCCAACCGCCATCGACGTGCCTGGCGACCGGCCTCGCATTTTGGCTTGCCGCGCTTGCCACGGTTACCGTCCTTGGGTGAGGGCATGGGCCGTGTGGCCTACGCCGACGCCCGCCAGCACCGCGATATTCTGCAATCGCTGATTCGCGCGTTGAACAGCGGCCAGCGCCGGATCTGGCTGGCCACGCCGTATTTTCTGCCGACCTGGAAAGTCCGTCGCTCACTGCGCCGGGCTGCTGCTCGAGGCGTCGATGTGCGCCTGCTGCTGACCGGGCCGCGCACCGATCACCCGTCCGTGCGTTACGCCGGGCATCGCTACTACCCGCGACTGCTCAAGGCCGGGGTGCAGATCTTTGAATATCAGCCGTGCTTCCTGCACTTGAAAATGGTGCTGGTCGACGACTGGGTGAGCATCGGGTCGTGCAACTTTGATCACTGGAATCTGCGTTTCAACCTCGAAGCCAACCTCGAAGCGCTGGACCCTGGGCTGACTCGTGCAGTAACGGCAAGTTTCGAAAGAGACTTTGCCCTGAGCCAGGAAGTCAGCCTGGAGGCCTGGCAGCGTCGACCGCTGTGGAAGCGGGTCAAGCAGAGGGTCTGGGGATGGGTGGATCGGGTGGTGGTGAATCTGTTGGATCGGCGGGGATAATCCCGAATTTCTGAACACCACAAACCACTGTGGGAGCGGGCTTGCCCGCGATGGCGGTCTAACAGGCAACATAAATGTTGAATGTTATGGCCTCATCGCGGGCAAGCCCGCTCCCACAGGGTTTTATGGTGTTTGATTAATTACAACAACTCAAAACTCTGCTGCGTCACGTCCTCGGAGTTCAGGCCGATCTGCACGTTGAACTTGCCCGGTTCCGCTGCGTACTTGAGCTGGGTGTTGTAGAACTTCAGGTCGTCCTCGGTGATGGTGAAGTGCACGACTTTCTGTTCGCCGGCCTTGATCATCACTTTCTGGAAGTTCTTCAGTTCCTTGATCGGACGAATCATCGAACCGGTCTCGTCCTGGATGTACAGCTGGACCACGGTTTCACCGTCACGCTTGCCGGTGTTCTTCACTTTTACGCTGGCGTCGAGCTTGCCGGTCTTGTTCAGCGTGGTCGATGACAGCGCCATGTCGCTCAGGTTGAACTCGGTGTAACTCAGGCCGTAACCGAACGGGTACAGGGGACCGGTGGTGTCATCGAAGTACTGCGAGGTGTAGTTGCCCGGTTTGCCCGGGGTGAACGGCCGGCCGATGGTCAGGTGGTTGTAGTAGGTCGGAATCTGCCCAACCGAGCGCGGGATGGTGATCGGCAGTTTGCCCGACGGGTTGTAGTCGCCGAACAGCACGTCGGCGATGGCGTTGCCACCCTCGGTGCCGCTGAACCAGGTTTCGAGGATCGCGTCAGCCTGTTCCTTCTCTTCGAGAATCGACAGCGGACGGCCGTTCATCAACACCAGCACCAGCGGTTTGCCGGTGGCTTTCAGGGCTCGGATCAGCTCGCGCTGGTTTTCCGGGATGTTCAGGTCGGTGCGGCTCGACGATTCGTGGGACATGCCACGGGACTCGCCCACGGCAGCGACGACCACGTCAGCTTCCTTGGCTGCTTTCACCGCTTCGTCGATCAGCACGTTCGCCGGGCGTGGGTCATCCACCACTTCCGGGGCGTCGAAGTTGAGGAAGTTCAGGTAACCGAGGATTTTCGGGTCGCTGGTGATGTTGGCACCGCGAGCGTAGATCAGCGTCGATTTATCGCCCAGCGCGCTGCTCATGCCATCGAACAGGGTCACCGATTGCGCAGGGCGACCGGCAGCGGCCCAGCTGCCCATCATGTCGATCGGGGCCTTGGCCAGCGGACCGACCAAGGCGATTTTCGCGGTTTTCTTCAGTGGCAGGGTTTCGTTCTGGTTTTTCAGCAACACCAGGCTGCGGCGCGCCACATCGCGGGCCTCGGCGCGGTGCAGGCGGCTGTCGGCGTAGGTGTCGACCGGATCATCCTCAGCCTTGCCGATACGCAGGTACGGGTCCTTGAACAGGCCCATGTCGTACTTGGCATCCAGCACTGCGCGAACGGCGTTGTCGATGTCGCTTTGCTGGATCTCGCCGGCCTTCAACAGCCCCGGCAGTTCTTTGCCGTACAGGGTGTCGTTCATGCTCATGTGGATACCGGCCTTGATCGCCAGCTTCGCGGCTTCACGGCCGTCACGAGCGACGCCGTGCTTGATCAGCTCGAAAATCGCCCCGTGGTCGCTGACCGCCAGGCCCTTGAAGCCCCATTCCTTGCGCAACAGGTCGTTCATCAGCCAGGTATTGGCGGTGGCAGGCACGCCGTTGATCGAGTTCAGCGCAACCATCACCCCGCCAGCACCGGCGTCAATCGCGGCGCGGTACGGCGGCAGGTAATCCTGGTACATCTTGACCGGGCTCATGTCGACCACGTTGTAGTCGCGGCCACCCTCGACCGCGCCGTACAGGGCGAAGTGCTTGACGCTGGCCATGATGCTGTCGGCCGTGTTGGCGCCCGCCCCCTGGAACGCCTTGACCATCACCCCGGCAATGCGCGACACCAGATAGGTGTCCTCGCCAAAGCCTTCGGACGTGCGGCCCCAGCGCGGATCGCGGGAAATATCGACCATCGGCGCGAAGGTGAGGTCGAGGCTGTCAGCCGCGGCTTCCTTGGCGGCTATACGCCCGGACAGGCCGATGGCGTCCATGTCCCAGCTCGAGGCCAGGGCCAGCGGGATCGGGAAAATGGTGCGGTGACCGTGGATCACGTCGTAGGCGAAGAACATCGGGATCTTCAGGCGGCTGCGCATGGCAGCATCCTGCATCGGACGGTTTTCCGGGCGGGTGATCGAGTTGAACGTGCCGCCGATGTTGCCGGCCGCGATTTCCTTGCGGATCATTTCGCGGGGCATTTCCGGGCCGATGCTGATCAGGCGCAGTTGGCCGATTTTCTCATCGAGGGTCATTTGCTTCATCAGGTTGCTGACGAAGGCGTCCTTGTTCTCCAGGGGGGCGGGCGTCGTGGCGGCCAATACGTTATGACTGGCCAGGCCGACGAACAGGCCCAGCAAACACAGCTTCTTCATGAATAGTTTTCTCAAGGGCCCAAACGGCGATGTACACGCCGGCCAGCCAAAATTTAGGGAACGACTATTGTTGTTCGGGTGCTGACTTAAAAAGCGCCAGCCGAAGTCCGCACGCGCTTTCACGCGGGGCCTCTTTTTAGCCCATCGGCCCGTGGCAATCCAGAGGCGCGGGCGATTATGCCCCAACAGCCGGCCGAGAAGGTTTCACGGTCGGTTTTTTCATGAAATGTACAAGGGAGCATCATCCTGATGAATGTCAGTCCAACCCATCGTTCACGCTTGCAAGTCGCCATGTTGCTGATGCTGACGTCGTTACTGAGCGCTTGCGGCATCAACAACATCCCGACCCTCGACGAGCAGGCCAAGGCCGCGTGGGGGCAGGTGCAAAACCAGTATCAGCGCCGCGCCGACCTGATTCCCAACCTGGTGGAAACCGTCAAGGGCTACGCGGCCCACGAGAAGGAAACCCTGACCGCCGTCATCGAAGCGCGGGCCAAGGCCACGTCGATCCAGGTGGATGCATCGACCCTGGACAACCCGGAAAAGCTCAAACAGTACCAGCAAGCCCAGGATCAGCTCAGTGGTGCCTTGAGCCGACTGATGGTGGTGTCCGAGCGTTATCCGGACCTGAAGGCCAACCAGAATTTCCTTGCCCTGCAATCGCAGCTAGAGGGTACCGAAAACCGGATCAGCGTAGCCCGGCGCGACTTCATTCTTGCGGTGCAGAAGTACAACACCGAGATCCGTACCTTCCCCGGTCGCCTGTGGCATACGGTGATGTACAGCGACCTGCCGGTTCGCGAAACCTTCGAAGCCACGCCGGGCGCGGAAAAGCCCCCTGAGGTCAAATTCTGAATCAATCCCGTAGAGAGCGGTGTATGTATGGATGAGGTTGCCAATGCGCGTTTTGAAAGTGGGTCTGATGCTGTTGTTGTGGGGGGTGGCCGTCACGGCTCGTGCCGAGCTGGTTTTCCCGGCGCTGACCGGGCGAGTGGTGGACAACGCCCAAATGATCGAGCCGTCGGTGCGCCAGCAACTGACCCAGCAACTTCAGGCCCATGAAACCGCCACTGGCGAGCAGCTGGTGGTGGTCACCCTGCCGGATTTGCAGGGCACCGACATTGCCGATTTCGGTTATCAGTTGGGGCGTCACTGGGGTATCGGGCAGAAGGACAAGAACAACGGTGCCTTGCTGATTGTCGCCCGGGACGAGCGAAAACTGCGTATCGAAGTCGGTTATGGCCTGGAGGATCGCCTCACCGACGCCCAGAGTTCGGTGATCATCAATCAGGTCATCACGCCGGCATTCAAGACCGGGAACTTCAACAAAGGCATCAGCGATGGCGTCGCGGCAATGCTGGTGGTGCTAGGCGGAAATCCCTTGGACGAACCGTCGACCGCCTATGAATCCCGAGGCGATCCGGGGGACGATTTCGTCTCGCGCCATCCGGGGGTTTTCGTGTTTGTGCTGCTGTTGTTCATCCTGATTTTTTTTGTCGGCCAAATGCTCGGTATTCTTCCGGCCGGCCGTGGCGGCTCCGGAGGTTCCGGTGGCGGCTTTGGTGGTGGTGGTTTTGGCGGCGGCGGTGGAGGCGGGGGGTTCAGCGGCGGTGGGGGCAGTTTCGGCGGGGGCGGTTCGTCCGGCGGCTGGTGACAATAATAATGAGCAGGCATTTCACGACATGGCATTACTGACTGAACACGAACAACGCAAAGTCGCCGAGGCGATTGCCCGGGTCGAACGCGATACCGATGCGGAACTGGTGACGGTGCTCGCGGCCCGCGCCGATGATTACGCCTACATTCCGCTGCTGTGGGCCAGCCTGCTGGCGTTGCTGGCGCCGGGTATCGTGCATTACCTCACGGGTTGGCTGACCATGCACAGCCTGCTGCTGGTGCAGTGGATCACCTTCATCGTGTTGTGCCTGGTGTTTCGCTTGCCGAAAGTCACCACGCACCTGATCCCGAGGTCGGTGCGTCATTGGCGCGCCTCAAACCTGGCCCGTCGGCAGTTTCTGGAGCAGAACCTGCACCACACGCAAGGCAGCACCGGCATGCTGATTTTTGTCTCAGAGGCCGAGCGCTACGTGGAAATTCTCGTGGATGAGGGCATCTCCAGTCGTCTGGACAACAAGCATTGGGATGCGATCGTCGCCACGTTTACTCAGCAGGTGAAGGCAGGGCAGACCCTGCAAGGGTTTGTCAGCTGCATCGAAGCCTGTGGCAAGCTGCTCAAAGTACATGTGCCGGTGACCCATGCGCGCAATGAATTGCCGAACCGTTTAGTGGTGCTCGGCTAAGTCTGATCACGGCGTTGTGTAGCGCTCGCCGCTACAAGTCCCGTCAATTGTCCCGACTCAGCCTTCTCGTCAATATTTCTCTCTACCAGCGGATGCCCAGCGAAGGGCACTCCAGCGTAGAGGGATTCTTATGCCAACCCAACAATCAATTGACTCTCTTGTACGGATCGCTCCCCGCGGAGAGAAAAGTGCGTCGTCGGTGAAACTGACGGCGAAAGAAACACAAATCCTGATGTGGTGTTACAAGGGCAAAACTTCCTGGGAAATTTCCAGGATCGAAAATTGCGCGGAGTCGACCGTCAATTTTCACTTCGCCAATATTCGCCGAAAATTCGACGTCAGCTCTCGCAGTTGCGCCATCTTCAAGGCGATCGAGTCGGGAGCGATCAACGTTGACTCGGGCGTTGTGCGAGGTGCACATGAGCCTGACTGATTCGACCTACAACAGTATCAGCGCGCTGATGGTGGGAATGGGGATCGCAACATTGCCGGTGATCGATGGCGAGGTATTGTTCGGTGCATCGCTCGGCGCGTGGCTGGTGACCACCACGCGCGCTAACTTCAAGGCCTGGCAGCGTATCGGTTCCTGGTTGTTGTCTGCGGGTGTGGGCTACCTGTTTTCGCCTGTCGCCCAACCGCTGGCACCCTTTCTGACTGCGGGCGTGACGGCGTTTATCTGCGCGTTGATCGTCATTCCCATCAGTATCAAGCTCATGCAGTGGATTGATGGCGCGGGTATCGGTGAAATCATTCGGCACTTCAGGGGGCGAGGATGATGGGCCAGGAAATGGTTGCTCTGGTTTGGGTAACGGGTGTGGCTCACTTGATCAGTGCCTTCAGGCTGGCGTGTTATCAACGCGATGAACACCACCACTGTTGGCGTGAAAGTGTATTGATCAGCCTGTGTGGAGGAATGTTCTGCCTTGCCGGTATTGACGTGTTGCTGGCATTTCTACCGGTCAGCCCTTGGCATGCTGGGGTGAGCGTCCTGGCATGCGTAGTGATTGTTCGCAGCAGCGGTAACCTCATGGTTTTGTGGCACGCCTTAAAGCAATGACGTACTGGGCTTCAAGTTTTGTTCGAGAGTTCAAGTGCCGCCAGGGTGATGGACATCTCGGAAAGTTTGAGCTCCATTTCCCGCAGCCGTTGTTTTTCTTCCAGCGTGTTTTGTATGGCGCAACGATCATTTTCATCAAGCAACCGCCATAACGCGAGAATGGTGTTTTCCCGGGTTGTACTTTCCTGATTCGCTACCGAGGAATCAGTAACGGTTTGTCTCAGGATCGGCCCTTCACCCAGCAGCAACCAGTCGAGTGAGATGCCACGAGCTTGCGCGATATCTACGCATAATGAGTACGGTGTGCTGTCGCGGCCTTTCCAGCTGCTAAGGGTTTGCGGGCTGATCTGTAACGCTGAAGACAGAGAAGCATCGGTTTTTGTGCCGGTAATCTGCTTCAGGCGAGCCAGGACAGCTTGTGATTTTTTGCTACGCAATTTGAGCCTCTTCCTTTTGACATATGCTTTTTGAGTGCCTAATTTATGCGTAATGAGTACTTTTTTTCTTGTGAGTAATCAATCATCGACTATGAGTCAGAAGAATACGATGTCGAAACTTCCTAATGGTATCAGGGTGATTTCCTACGAGCATGGCTCGAACCCACTACGCGTCTGCCAGATGCACTTCCTTATGTCTGGCAGACATTGTTCACAAGACCTGAGCGCCGCAATCAAGGCCTCAAGCAGTATTGCGTTTGATCAGGTTGATTGCCACCCAATGACCGTCGGGAACCCAGCATGAGCACTTACAAAATGGTATGCCCGCACTGCTTGAACAGGATGCGCATTCGCACCAGTGAGGGCCGGCATATTTTTCTGCGGGTGGCGTACCTGCAATGCACGTCGGAGGCCTGTGGCTGGTCGGTACGGGCCGAGTTTGAAATGACCCACGAGCTTTCACCCAGTGGCATGCCCAACCCCGCCGTGCGCCTGCCTTGCGCCGGGCCCGACCTGCGTCATGCCGCGAAGCCTGTTGTGAGCCCTGCAACGACCGATGTACCGCAGGAGACGTGAGCATGAGCATCCTTGATGAAAATGCAGATCTGAATGAAGAGCTTTTGGCGATTGCCCAGGCGTTTCTGGTGCGGCATGAAAGTGAAGGGGGGGTCGACGATCAAGTCCTGTTCTGTCGTGCGGTGAAACATTTGCAGAACATGGAGGTGCCAATGCACCTGGCGGAAAGGTTGGTCAGCCGTGCCTACGGCTTACTCAAATCCTGCAACGATCGTCGGCGACTGGATATCGATGCAAGTTCCGAAACGGTCGCCGTGGTGACTGATCCGGTCAATGGCCTGACCTGGGCGGTGCCCGTGGGGTTGATCTTCAAACACATCATCAATTCGCCCAGCAACCGTAAGCTTCGCCTCGTGGAACCCTGAGGCATCAGCCGCCGCATCAAGGTCCTGGATCGCATGACTGGGACCTGCAACAAAATAACCCCGTGCCCAAAGTCCTCGACCCCCTTAAAATACCGGCATTCTCCGATTTGCATCGCCCGAGGCCGTTTTCCATGTCCGTCACCGCCACTCCTGCCAGCCTCGCGCCGGATCATCACGCCCAGTTCCTCGAGCTGCTGCAAACCAGCCTCGATCAAAACGCCTTCATCAAACTGGTGCTGGCCAAGTACGCAGGCACTGAGGCAGACCTGCAGCGGGTCATCATCAAACCCGTGACAGTCAAGGCGCAGCCCTGCCTGTCCTTCGTTTACCGCTACAAGACCCGCGATATCACCAAGAACCTGCCCTTGGCCGAAGGCGTGGCGACGATTGCCGAGCTGCTGCCGGCGTCGTTCAAAAATGCGCATTTGTTGTCGCTGACTGACGAAGCTCAGCTCGAATACAGTAAAAAGGGCAAATCTTCGCTGTTCAGGAGCAAACCCCAGCAATTGCGTGAAGCGCCGTCTGCCGAGCATAACCGCGAAAAAAACCGCTTTCTTGATCTGAACCGGCCGTTTCTCGCTGACCTTGGTGTGACAAACAGCAAGCATGAACTGATCCCGGCGATGTCTCGCAAATGGAAGCAGATCAACAAGTTCATCGAAGTCTTCAGCCATGCGCTGACTTCGTCGCCGTTGGCGCTGGACAAACCGGTGCGCGTGGCGGACTTCGGGTCGGGCAAGGGCTACCTGACCTTCGCCATCCACGATTACCTGCGCAATACCTTGAAGGCCGAAGGCGAAGTGACCGGCGTCGAGCTGCGTGAAGACATGGTCACCCTGTGCAACACCGCGGCGGCAAAGCTTGAGCATCCGGGGCTGGTGTTCAAATGTGGTGATGTGCGCAGCGTGGCGCCGAGTGAGCTGGATGTGATGATCGCCCTGCATGCCTGCGACATCGCCACCGATTATGCGATTCACACCGGCATTCGTTCCGGTGCCTCGATCATCATGTGCTCGCCGTGCTGCCACAAACAGATCCGCCTGCAAATCCAGAGCCCGGCGTTGCTCAAGCCGATGCTGCAATATGGATTGCACCTGGGGCAGCAGGCGGAAATGGTCACCGACAGCTTGCGCGCCTTGTTCCTGGAGGCCTGCGGCTACGAGACCAAGGTGTTCGAGTTCATCTCGCTCGACCACACCAACAAGAACAAGATGATTCTGGCGGTCAAACGTGCCGAGCCGGTGAATCCGGCGCAACTGTTGGCGAAAATCCAGGAGCTGAAGGCGTTCTACCACATCAGCGAACATTGCCTGGAAACCCTGCTGCGTGCTGACGGTTACCTCTGATCCTGTAGGAGCCCGGCTTGCCGGCGATAGCGATCTCGAGGACGCCTTCGCCGGCAAGCCGGGCTCCTACAGGGTTAAGCTGTGGCAGCTCGCGCCGGGTGCACTGCGGTCTTGCGCCCCAGCACCACCGTCACGATCACACCGGCCGCAAACACCCAGGTGATCGGCTCAACGTGTTCACCGAAGAACAGCGCCGAAAAGGCGATGGTGAAGAAGATCTGTAACAACTGGATCTGACTCACCCGGGCAATGCCGCCCATGGCGAGCCCGGCGTACCAGGCGAAGAACCCCAGGAACTGCGAGAACAGTGAAACGTAACCGAAGGCCCACCAGGTCCGGGCTGAAATGTCTCCCTGGTGTTGCAGCGCCAGATACATCACCGGCCCGATCAGCAAGGGCGTCGACAACACCAGCGCCCAGCAGATCACCTGCCAACCGCCCATCTCCTTGGCCAGCCGACCGCCTTCGGCATACCCCAGGCCGCCAACCGCAATCGCCCCGAGCATCAGCAGGTCCCCAGCCTGAATGCTGCCCGCGCCGCTGATCAATGCATAACCGAGCACCAGCGCACTGCCTAGCGCGGCGCAGGCCCAGAAGGCTTTCGACGGTCGCTCGTGGGACAGCCACGCGGCATACAGCGCCACGCACAGCGGCTGCAAACCGTTGACCAGCGCGCCGTGGGACGCCGGCAAGGTTTGCATGGCCCACGCCGACAGCACCGGGAAACCGAGGATCACACCCGCAATCACCAGGCTCAGGCCTTTGACCTGTTTCCAGGTTGGCCACTTTTCCCGTCGCCACAGCAACAGCAACGCCGCCGGAACCGCCGCGAACAGCGCCCGGCCCAAGCCATTGAGCAGCGGATGGAGTTCCTGCACGACGATCCGCGTGAAGGGCAGGGTAAGGCTGAAAATCACAACGCCGAGCAGGCCGAGGGCCATGCCGGTGTTTTCGCGGGAGGACATGATGGCAACCAGAATTCAAGGTGACAGAGGTGTCATCATCTAGCCATAAACCCTTGGTGTTTGGCGCTTACAGCTGGGGACAGAATTATCCGTACAGTTCCAGGTCCTTATGGCGAGGGAGCTTGCTCCCGCTGGGCAGCGCAGCGGCCCCTATGATTGCGGGAAATTGACGACTGCTTCGCAGTCGAACGGGAGCAAGCTCCCTCGCCACACAAGACAAGATCGATCCGCATCGTTCGTAGTAGCCGGTTGTTACCCGACCCGCCGGATAAGGACTACCTTGAATACTCCTACGTATTTTCCAGAGGAGTCCTCCCCATGGCAGCGAAGAAAATTTTGATGTTGGTCGGCGATTACGTCGAAGACTACGAAGTGATGGTGCCTTTCCAGGCGCTGCTGATGGTCGGCCACACGGTGCACGCCGTTTGTCCGGACAAGGCTGCCGGTCAGACCGTACGCACAGCGATCCATGACTTCGAAGGCGACCAGACCTACAGCGAAAAACCCGGTCACCTGTTTGCCCTCAACTTCGACTTTTCCAAGGTCAAATCTGCTGACTATGACGCACTGCTGATACCCGGTGGTCGTGCGCCGGAGTACCTGCGTCTGAATGAAAAAGTCCTGGAACTGGTACGGGATTTCGACAAGGCGGGCAAGCCGATTGCAGCCGTGTGCCACGGTGCGCAGTTGTTGGCGGCGGCGGGTATTCTTGAAGGTCGCGAGTGCAGCGCTTACCCGGCCTGCGCCCCGGAAG
Source organism: Pseudomonas sp. Irchel s3b5 (assembly GCF_900187435.1). Taxonomy (NCBI): domain Bacteria; kingdom Pseudomonadati; phylum Pseudomonadota; class Gammaproteobacteria; order Pseudomonadales; family Pseudomonadaceae; genus Pseudomonas; species Pseudomonas sp. Irchel s3b5. The sequence continues at coordinate 17,091 of NZ_FYDY01000020.1, read as the reverse complement.
TTCGCCTGGCGGGCGGTACATTCATCGACATCCCGGTGACGGATGGCCACGTTCAAGGCAATCTGGCCACGGCACCGGCCTGGCCTGCGCACCCGAACTGGCTCGCTGGTTTCCTCGGGTTGCTGGGGACCAAAATCACGCTGTAACGAGGGACTGACCCATGTGCGAGTTGTACGTCAAAGCCGATCCGATTCTCTACGAATCGCGCTCCCGCTCGCTGCGCATCTGCGGGGTGGTCACCACCCTGCGCCTGGAGAATCAGTTCTGGGACATCCTCAGCGAAATTGCCGAGGTCGACGGCATGACCACCAATCAGTTGATCACCAAACTGTATGAAGAGGTGATGGACTATCGTGGCGAGGTGGTCAATTTCGCCTCCTTCTTGCGGGTGAGTTGTACGCGGTATTTGAGTCAGCGGCGGAATCAGGCGCCGGAGTTGTCGGTGGTGAAACGATCTACGGGTTAGGTTTATGGCGTACTTGCCGGCCCCATCGCGACAGATTTGCCGGGCTGGTCTTTACTCTGGAGCGCGCAACCTCTTCAATCGCCCAGGAGAAACAGCATGTCCGGATGGTACGAAGTCAGCAAAAGCAGCAGCGGTCAGTTCAGGTTTGTGCTGAAGGCAGCGAACGCCGAAACCATTCTGTCCAGCGAGCTGTACACCACCCGCGCCGCGGCCGACAAAGGCATTGCATCGGTCCAGGCCAACAGCCCGCTGGATGAACGCTACGAGAAAAAAACCACCAAGGATGGCCATCCCTACTTCAATCTCAAGGCCGGTAACCACGAAATTATCGGCAGTAGCGAGGCCTATTCATCACCCGCGGCCATGGACAAAGGCATCGCCAGCGTGAAGGCCAACGGGCCGACCACGGTGATCAAGGACAAGACCTTGCCGGTGCTTTAAAAGCGGTTGTCAAACCCGACTCGCCCCCACGCAGGAATGCATTCCACTGTGGGGGCGAACCTGCTCGCGAAGGCGTCAGCCGCAACCCGCTAAACCTCGACAGGCACCGCGAGCTTCGGGTTGCCCAGCGCATGACTCTTCGAATCAAAAAACCGCAACTCAATCCCCGTCCCCTCAAACACCTTCGCGTAATGCCGCTTCTGATGCTGGATGAACGCCTTGCTGCGCGGATAAATCGAGACCGCCATCACCTGCGGTTCCGCCAGCCGCAAGGCGTGGATGATGTGGTTGTCCTGCTCGCCCAGCGCGTGACCGAAAATGCACAGCGCCTGGCCATGGCCGAGTAGCTGCTCGTAGCAGAACGACAGGTAATCCGAACTGCGGATGGTCTTTAGCTTGTCTGCACTTGGGCCTTCGTTGACGAACAACGGCACGTCGTCGAGGGTCTTGATCGTGTTGTTGATGGCGAAACTGCCCAGCAACGTGCCCTCGGTCGACATCAGCTTGCGCGCCGTGCCGTCCTGATTGCGCACCAGGTGCAGACCACCGTGCAGGTACAGCAAGCGGGTTTTATCGGTGGCTGTGGCGCTGAGGTCAAAACCGGGTTCGGCGCCCTGAAACAGATCAGTAATCGCCTCGGGCTGATGCTGCAGCGCCCAGTAGTTGAGCAGGTCGTAATTGGTGGTGAACACCGTGCGGTAGCTCGCCATTTCCTGATTGATCGTTGCCAGTGTCGAAGGCACTACCAACCGCCATGGGATGTGCACCGCATGCACCGTGTTGATCAGCGCTTCCTTGATCGCGTAATAACGATTGCGCGGTGCGGCAGAACTGACGGCCAAGGCCTTGTTGACCCGGCTGGTGATTTTCAGCGCGCTGAGCACCTGCTCGAAACTGCGCGTCTGCATCGCATCGAACACACTCAGTTCCGAAGGGCTCAGGGGTTTTTCTTCAATGGTGCGGGCGTTTTCGAACAGCGACTCATAGCCAAAGTCGTCCCACACCACCCGGCTGGCGCCGTTACCCACCAGCAAACCGCTGAACGAAACGGTGCTGCGCAAGGCGTTCCAGTCTTCAAGTTGGGCATCGACATCCTGGAAATCGGTCATTGCGATCAAAGTCTCACGGCAAAAGGGGGCTGATGGGCGGCGACTTTATCACGACCGGGCGTTTGCCCTGAGCGACCTGCGCATCTGCGCGTTCTAACCGGGCACAGCTTGAACGAAGAACGTTATGCTGCGAGTTCGTTCGAGCCAACTTCGCCGAGTCCCAGATGCTGCAAAAAAGCCTGATCCGCCGTCTCGACCTGATCACTCTGCAACTGTTCGTCGCCGTGCATGAAGAGGGTACGCTGACCCGTGCGGCGACCCGTGAAGCCATTGCGGTGTCGGCGGCGAGCAAGCGTCTGATGGAGCTTGAAGAGGCGCTGGGCATCAGCCTGTTTGTGCGTCAGGCCAAGGGCATGACGTTGACGCCGGCCGGTGAAACCCTGCTGCACCATGCGCGGCAGATGCTGTTCAACGTCGAGAAGATGGGCCTGGAGTTGGGCGAGCACAGCCACGGCGTGCGCGGTTACGTGCGGATGCTCGCCAATCTGTCGGCGATCATTCAGTTTCTGCCCGAAGACCTGCGGGACTTTTCCGAGCGTCATCCGCAAGTCAAGACCGACCTTGAGGAAAGGCCTAGCGCCGGGGTGATCCAGGGGGTGCTCGATGGCGTGGCGGATCTCGGGATCTGTTCCATCGACAGTGACGTCAAGGGTTTGCACAGCGTGTTGTATCGCCAGGACAAACTGGTGGTGTTGATGCCATCGGATCATCCGCTGGCGAGCCGTACGAGCCTGGCGTTCGCCGACACCCTGGACAGCGATTACGTCGGTCTGCATGCGGCCAGTTCTATCAATATGCGCACCCACGCGGCGGCACGTCAGGCCGGCAAGGTGTTGCGCCTGCGCATTCATGTGCCGGGTTTCGATGCGATGTGCAGGATGGTCCAGGCCAACATGGGCATCGGCATTTTGCCGCACAAGGCGTATGAATTGTTTGGTCGGGCGTTGGGATTGCATGCGGTGCCGTTGACGGATGAATGGTCGGATCGGGCGTTGATTCTGGTGGTTCGCGATCAAGCGCTGCTGTCGCCGGTGAGCCGGATGTTGTTTGAGCATTTGAGGGGGGCAGTCTGATAGTACTCGGCTGAATGGGCGGTCCTCTTCGCTGGCAAGCCAGCTCCTACAGGGATCTTCAGTGCGGTGCCGATCCAGTGTGGGAGCCCGCCAGGAAGGTCACGAAAATCTCCGGGAGCGTTCGCATTTCGCGAACGCCCGTTGCCAACTGAAGGTTGGATTCCTCAGGGCCCGTTCCTCTAGCCTTGGCATCAATTCCAAGAACAACTAGAGGTACCCCGCGATGACTGCCCCGTTGAGCGCAATCAAAGTGATCGAGATCGGCACGCTGATCGCCGCGCCATTCGCTGCCCGCATGCTCGCCGAGTTCGGCGCCGAAGTGATCAAGATCGAAGCCATGGGCCAGGGCGATCCCCTGCGCAAATGGCGCAAGCTGCACGAAGGCACTTCGTTGTGGTGGTACCTGCAATCGCGCAACAAGAAATCGTTGGCGCTGAACCTCAAATCCCCCGAAGGCATCGAACTGGTCAAGCAACTGGCGACCAGCGCCGATGTGCTGATCGAAAACCTGCGCCCCGGTGCACTGGAAAAACTCGGCCTCGGCTGGGACGTGCTGCATGCCCTCAACCCCAATCTGACCCTGGTGCGGATCTCCGGTTACGGCCAGACCGGTCCCTACCGCGACCGTCCGGGTTTCGGCGCGATTGGCGAGGCCATGGGCGGGATTCGCTACACCACCGGCACCCCCGGTTCGCCACCGGCGCGAGTGGGTGTCAGTCTTGGCGATTCCCTGGCGTCGCTGCACGCCGTGATTGGCGCGCTGATGTCGCTGCTGCGGGTCAAGACCGGGCAGGGCGGCGGGCAGATCGTTGATGTGTCGCTGGCCGAAAGCGTGTTCAACGTCATGGAAAGCCTGGTGCCCGAATACGACATGCTTGGTCATGTACGTGAGCGCAGCGGCGGCGCCTTGCCCGGGATTGCACCTTCCAATACGTACCTCACCGCCAATGGCGCCTACGTAGTCATCGCCGGTAATAGCGACCCGATCTACAAGCGCCTGATGCAAACCATCGGCCGCCCCGATCTGGCCGAGGCGGCAGAATTCGCCCATAACGACGGGCGTGCAGCCAAGAGCGGTTTGCTCGATGCGGCCATCACCCACTGGACCAGCAGCCTGCCCATTGACGACGTCCTGGCCGCGCTGGAAGCCGCCGAAGTGCCCGCCGGGCGCATCTATTCCGTGGCCGATATCGTCGCCGATCCGCACTATCAAGCGCGGGATATGCTGCTTAACGCCGAGCTGCCCGGAGGTGCCACGGTGAAGATGCCGGGCATCGTGCCGAAGCTTTCCGAAACCCCCGGTGGCGTGAATTGGTCCGGCCCCGGTCTGGGCCAGCATACCGACAGTGTCCTCGCACAATTGGGCCTGACACTGGCCGACATCGAACGCCTGAAAACACAAGGAGTGGTGCAATGATCACCGATTATTCCGAGCGCCTGATCGTTCAGGAAGTGTCCCCGCGCGACGGCTTGCAGATCGAGCCGACCTGGGTCAAAACCGTCGATAAGATCGCCTTGATCGATCAACTGTCGCAAGCCGGTTTCAGTCGTATCGAAGGGGGTTCATTTGTCTCGCCCAAGGCGATTCCTGCATTGCGCGATGGTGAGTCGGTGTTCAGGGGCATTGTCCGCAAACCGGGAGTGATCTATGTCGCTCTGATCCCCAACCTCAAAGGTGCACAACGGGCGCTGGCCTGCAGTGCCGATGAGTTGAACCTGGTGATGTCCGCCAGCCAGACCCATAACCGGGCGAACATGCGCATGGGTTGTGAAAACTCGTTGGCCGCGTTCGGCGAGATTGTGCAGTTCGTTGGCGACAGTCCGGTGCGACTCAACGGCAGCATCGCCACCACCTTCGGTTGCCCGTTCGAAGGCAAGATCGACGAGGACCGCGTACTGCAAATCGTCGATGCCTATCAGGAGCTCGGCATTCAGGGCATCACCCTGGCCGACACCACCGGCATGGCCAATCCGCGTCAGGTCGATCGCCTCGTGCGCCGGGTGTTGCAGCGGGTTTCGCCTGCGGATCTGACCCTGCATTTTCACAATACCCGGGGCCTTGGCTTGTGTAACGTTCTCGCCGCCTACGAGGCCGGTGCTCGGCGCTTTGATGCGGCACTTGGCGGACTTGGCGGTTGTCCGTTCGCACCGGGCGCCTCGGGCAATATCTGCACGGAAGACCTGGTCAACCTGTGCGATGAAATCGGCATTCAAACCGGTATCGATTTGCCGTTGTTGCTCGAGCTGTCCCGAGGGTTGCCAGCGCTGCTGGGCCACGAGGTGCCCGGTCAATTGGCCAAGGCCGGACGCAACTGCGATTTGCATCCGATCCCTACCTGACATCAACCCCTTGTAGGCGCTGGCTTGCCAGCGATGAGGTCATCCCGTTCAACATTAATGTCGACGGGTACACCGCTTCGCCAGCAAGCCGGCTCCTACAGAAAACGCACCTCAACCAGACAACAAAAACAATCGGACACCCATGGGAAGTCCGCCTGGAGAACCACTATGAGCCTGAATGCACTGGAGGCGAGCGCGAGCCCGTCCGTTAGCCACGACGAAGAAAAAGCCCTGGTCAGCAAAGTCGCCTGGCGCCTGATGCCATTGATCATGGTTTGCTACCTGTTCGCGTTTTTCGACCGCATCAACATCAGCTTCGCCAAGTTTCAATTGCAAACCGACCTGAGCCTGAGCGACACCGCTTATGGCCTCGGCGCCGGGTTGTTCGTCGTTGGCTACGTGATTTTCGAAGTGCCGAGCAACATGATGTTGTACAAGGTCGGCGCCCGCCGCTGGATCGCCCGGATCATGATGTCTTGGGGCCTGGCCACGGCACTGATGGTGTTCGTCAACAGCGAATGGCAGTTCTACGCGCTGCGCTTCGTGATTGGCGCGATGGAGGCGGGTTTTGCGCCGGGCGTGCTGTATTACCTGACGCTCTGGTTTCCGCAGCACTACCGCGGTCGCATCACGTCGATGCTGTTCCTGTCCTCTGCGTTTGCCGGTCTGGTGGGCGCGCCGTTTTCCGGTTTGGTGTTGCAGCACCTCGACGGCGTGTTGCAAATGCGCGGCTGGCACTGGCTGTTCCTGCTCGGTGGTGTGCCGTGTATCGGCCTCGGTTTGCTCGTGCTGACGCTGCTCAAGGATCGCATCGAAGACGCCCATTGGCTGACGCCGTCGGAGAAGACGATGCTGGCCAGTCGTATCGCTCACCACGAACCGCACAAGAGCGGCGGCTCGCTGCTCGCGGCGCTGCGGATTCCGGGATTCCTGACACTGGGGCTGATCTACTTTCTGATCCAGGTGGCGTCCTACGGCCTGAATTTCTGGGCACCGCAATTGATCCGCAGCGCCGGTACCGAGAGCCCGGTGATGATCGGTCTGCTGACGGCTATTCCGTACATCTGTGGCGCGATCTGCATGGTGGTCATCGGGCGGTTGTCCGATGCGACGGGTGAACGGCGCAAGTTCGTCGCAGGTCTGGTGGCGGTGGGCGCAGTCGGTTTCTTCAGCGCCGGGATCTTTGCCAATCACACGACCTTCCTGATCGTCGCCCTGGGCTTGCTCGGTGCCGGCATCATCGCGTCCATCCCGAGCTTCTGGACCTTGCCGCCAAAACTGCTGGCCGGTGCCGGCGCAGGTGCGGCGGGCGGGATCGCGGTGATCAACACCCTGGGCCAGTTCGGCGGCATCGTCAGCCCGGTCATGGTCGGGCGGATCAAAGACCTGACCGGTAGCACCACGCCAGCGCTGTATGTGATTGGGGTGTGTGCGCTGATCGCCGTGGCGCTACTGATGTGGGGGCTGCCGCAGAAGTTGCGTACCCTCGACAAGTTTTAAAAGATCGCAGGTGCGCCAGCGCCTACAAAGACCACGCATTCCTGTAGGCGCTGGCGCAGCCTGCGATCTTTTGATCTTCAAGACGTCACGGTCAGTGCTTTCCCCGCCGCATCGCCAAACTGAATCAACACCACCCCCGCAATCAACAACAGCGCCCCCAACACCTTGGGCAATGTCAGGTGCCGCTCCACCAACCCAAACCACCCAAAGTGGTCGAGCAACATCGACGCCACCACTTGCCCCGCGAGCGCCAGGGCCATAAAGCCCGAAGCCCCAAGCTTGGGCAGCAGCACCAACGCCAACGAAATGAAGCACACCCCGAACGCGCCACCTGCCCACATCCACAGCGGCGCCTTGCTGATAAACGTGAGTGAAGGCAACGGCAAGCGCAATGCCAGGATGATCGGCAGCAGCACCAGAATGCTCACCATCAATGAGGCAAGCGTTGCCCACAACGGATGACCCAGGCCGCGCCCAAGATTGACGTTGATCGCGCTCTGGAAAGGCACCACCGCCCCGGCAAACGCGGCAAGCAGTAACAGGCCAGCCCAATGCAACGTACTCATGTTCTTACTCCAACAAGTTTTGCTGGACTGTAGGGTATTCGTCGTGCAGATTTAAATTCCATTTTGCTATTCAGAACATGCATCAGATGAATGATCTGCGCCGCATCGATCTCAACTTGCTGGTGATCCTCGATGCCTTGCTCAGCGAGCAACACGTCACCCGCGCCGCCGAGCGCCTGCATTTGAGCCAACCGGCGGTCAGCCATGCCTTGGCCCGCTTGCGCGATTTACTGGGGGATCCGCTGTTGGTCCGTGCGGGGGCGGGTCTTGTGCCCACTCCGCGAGCACTGGAATTGGTGGTGCCGCTGTCCGAAACGTTGGCCCAGGTGCAATCCTTGTTGGCACCCAATGCCTTCGATCCGGCGACGGCCAAGCGCACTTTTCGCCTGGCCATGTCCGACTACGGCGCTGCCATCGTCCTGCCGGGATTGATCCGTACCTTGCGTCGAGAAGCGCCGGGCATCGACCTGCAAATCAGCCACGCCAGCCGCGAAGGCATGCTCGAAGGCGTGGTCAACGGTGATATCGATATCGCCGCCGCTGTCTTTCCAGAGTTACCCAACGAATTGCGCAGCCTGCCGCTGTTCGAAGAGCACTACGCCTGCCTGGTGGACCGCAACAGCCTGCCCGCCGAGGGCGTGCTCGACCTGCCCACCTACCTGAGTCGTCCCCATGTCTTGCTGGAAATGCGCGGCAGCGGCACGCCGGAAATCGAGCGCGCCCTGACCTGTCTGCGCGAGCGCCGCCGCGTCGCCATCAGCCTGCCGCACTGGCGCGTCGCCCCGGAGTTCATCAGCGGCACCGACCTGATCCTCACCGTCGCTTCACGGGCCTTGCGCGACATCGATGAGCAGACGCTGATCGTGGTGCCGCCACCGTTTCAGATTCCGTCGTTCACCTTTGTGTTGGTGTGGCACAAGCGGCGAGGCGGGGATCAGGCATTGAATTGGTTGAATCAGCGGATTGGGGAGGTGATCAAACGCTAAAGGCTTTTTCTGAATGACCGTTACCAACTGGAGGGTGGAAGTCGACGCGTATGAAAAACTCGCAGTACTTGAAGCCGATCCTGGCGAACCCGATAGGGAATCAAATAGGGACGATCAGGCATGACCCATTCCCGCGTACCGGGTAGGCGTCCCTCGCGGCCTGTCGCTGGAAACCGGGCGAGGTGATCAACACTGGCGAGAATTGCCTGGACGAACTCGGCTGCAGCTTTTGGATTCTCGATGGCGATGTACGTGGCTTCGTCATCAAGATTCTTTAACGCCGTACGCAACCACTCAACCTGCATTGACAGTCCACTTTTCTGTGATTGCGTTCACTTCCTCCTGCGTCGCGAAGTCCCCATCCTCGGCTTCTTTCAAGGCTTTCTGAATTTCCTCGATTTGCCACGCTTCACGTGCCAGGTATTCGCGCAAGGCATTCACGGCGAGAAAAGATTTGCTGCGGCCCGTAGCTTTGGAAAGACTGGCGAGGGTATTGGCGATTTCGTCCGGTATGCGCAGTGACATAACTGACATGATGGTCTCGATGTAGTGATTTGTAATACAACATACTACACCGCGATCAGTAGGGCGCGGCCAGCCCGTTCGTCTATCGAGATGTTTCAGTCGAGTGCTACAGACCTGAGATAGACTGCCGAACATTCAACACTGCGCATAAAAAGGAGCCCCAATGACCCCCTCGCTACTCATGGCCGTGCTTGCCTCGGGATTTATCTACGGCATTACGCCGGGCCCTGGCGTGCTGGCCGTTTTCGGCATTGGCGCGGCGCATGGACGGCGGGCCGGTGCAGGTTTTTTGTGCGGGCATTTGCTGGGCGATGTGGTCTGGTGCAGCACCGCGCTGGTGGCGATCGTCGGCGCGCGGGAAATCGGCAGTACCGCGTTTGATGTACTCGGCGTCCTCAGTGGGCTCTATCTGTTCTGGTTAGGCTGGCGTGCCGTGCGGGCCCGTCGCAGTGGCACCGAAGCTCCGCAGGGGCCGGCGCGGCAGCCGTTCTGGCATGGCATTCTGTTTGGCCTGACCAACCCGAAGGCATATCCGGTGGCAGTGGCCACGTTTACCGCATTGTTGTCGAGCCGCGCGGAGTTGCTGACCTGGTCGATGTTGCCGTGGTTGATCGTCCTCAGCTTCGTCGGCGGACTTATCGCCTACGCTATCCTCATCGGGATTGTCGGGGCACGGCGGGTACGCACCCTGTACCAACGCCATGAACTGGCGATCACCCGGCTGTGCGGGGTAATGTTCATCGGTTTCGCCATCAACGCGCTGGCGCATGCCTTGCCGGGGTTGGTTGCGAACAAGGCTTGACGTTGATCGCAGGGATGCATCAGTCACACCGGCAGCGCAGGGGCGCTTGATCGGTCAGGGATGGATTTGATTGCTGCATTGTCCGGAAGCGCTCTCTGTACCATGGCAACCAGAAATTCTGCGCCGCTGGCGAGCTACATCGATCTCTTGCTGGACGCCGTTTGCGCGGTGGATAAGCAGGGCCGCTTCGTCTTTGTCAGTGCAGCCTGCGAGCGTATTTTCGGTTACAGCCCCGATGAGATGATCGGCCTGCCGATGATTGATCTGGTGCACCCGGCCGACCGTCAGCGCACCCTCGACGCTGCACGGGAGATCATGGGCGGCGAGCCCAAGCTCAACTTCGAAAACCGCTACGTGCGCAAGGATGGCCAGGTCGTGCACATTCTGTGGTCGGCGCGTTGGTCCGAGGTCGACCAACTGCGTATCGCCGTGGCGCGTGACATCACTGAGCGCAAACAGGCCGAATCCCGGCAAGCGGCGCTGTACGCCATCTCTGAAGCTGCCCATGCGGCAGAAGATTTGCTGGCGTTGTTCAAACGCATCCACATGATCATTGGCGAATGGCTGCCGGCGCTGAATTTCTCCGTGGCGCTGTATGACGAGCACTGCGCACAACTGAATTTCCCTTATCACGTCGATGACCACGAGCCGCAACCCGGGCAGCCGGGGACGATTACCGGGCGTTTGTGCGTCGAAGTCATCCGCTCGGGGCAGCCGATACTGCTGACGCCGGACCAGATTGCGCCGGGTTTTGAGACGCTGATGACCGGGCACGACGCCCCTTGCTGGCTGGGCGTACCGCTGAACTCGCAAAAGGGCACCATCGGAGCGCTGATCGTCAAGAGCATCCCCGGCGGGGAGCGCTATACCGAGCAAGACAAGGAGCTGCTGCAATATGTCTGCGCTCAGGTCGCTACCGCCATCGAGCGCAAGCAATTGCACGCCCGTCTGCAACACATGGCTCAGTACGACCAACTGACGCAACTGCCCAATCGCGAGCTGCTGCGGGACCGGCTCAAGGCGTCAATGGAGGTGGCCCGGGAGGCGAACGGACGAATGGCGTTGTTGTACGTCGATCTCGACCGCTTCAAACAAGTCAACGACACCCACGGCCACGCGGTCGGCGACATGCTGCTGCAAGCGGTGGCCAACCGGCTCAGGGGCTGCGTGCGGGACACCGACACGGTGGCGCGCATTGGCGGCGATGAATTCGTGGTGTTACTGCACAGCATTCAGGCTTCGGAAGACACCGACATCGTGGTCGGAAAAATCCGTCAGGTGCTGGACCAGCCCCTGCGCCTGGACGGCCACAGTCTGAACATCCAGCCCAGTATCGGCGTCGCCCAGTACCCTGAACATGGCACTGAAGATAAGCAGTTGCTGCGCCATGCCGACGAGGCGATGTACACCGCCAAGCGCGCACATCACCTGCGCTTCGTCTGAAAGTGTCATCACCGTTCGTCGAGACGATTTCAGGTTTTCTAAACCTTTTGGCACGCGAAAATTCAGATTCTATGCGGGCTACAGCTCGCCGCGATCAATACCAAGAGGAAGAGAATCATGCCTAACTCAAGAAACTCGAACTCGGGAAATTTCGCCAACGATCGAACGAAGGCATCTGAAGCCGGTCGCAAAGGTGGGAAAACGACCACCACGACTGTCGATAAAGAGAAGCCCGACATGGGTCGAAAAGGCGGACAAGGCGGGCAAAAGTCCCGCTAGTGGATAACGGTCGTTTTAATTGAGAAGCGGGAGCGAAAGCTCCCGTTTGAATTTTAAGAGGAGGGCGCGACCATGAACCGGATGGCCACCCGATTGCGTAATGCCAGTTTTGTAACGTTGTTGGGCCTGTGCGCCAGCAGCGCCTTCGCCCAGTCGCCTGCGGAATTCATCAACGATGCCTCCGCCAAAGGCATGGCGGATATCGAAGCCAGCCGACTGGCGCACCAGAAGTCCGAATCCAAAGAGGTCAAGGACTACACCATCGTCGTGATCAACGACCGCACCACCGCCAACCAGCACCTGGCAAAAATCGCCAAACAACTGGATCTGCCGGTGGCACCGCGCGAGGAGGTGATGGAAAAAGCCAAGGCATTGATGCCGCAGGTGATGGAAGGCGCGACGTTTGATGAGGCCTATACCGCCAGTCAGGTGAAAACCACTCAGGAAGCCATCGAACAATTGCAGCAGACGGCGCAGACCACTGACGTGCCGCAAATCAAAGCGTTTGCCGAGGAGACTCTGCCGAAGCTACAGAACCATCTGGAAATGGCCAGGGCGCTGCAAGCCAGTCGCTGATTTTTGAATTGCGCAGGCGATGACAGACGCCTGCGCAATGGCTGTTTTATCAGCAGTCTTTCAATCCGGACTGAGCCTTTTCTTCGATAACGGTACCGTCCAGGGAAATGGTCTGGCCTTCGCCGAGGGTCCGATACTTCTTTCTCAGCGCCTCCAACTCCTTGAGGTCCAGCGCTTCGAGCCCAAGCATCGCGTTCTGCGCATCCTTGGTCACCCGCAGCAACTCATCGACCTTCAAATGCAAAATGTCCGTGTCGCGGTTCTGCGTGTTCTGGATCAGGAACACCATCAGGAAGGTGATGATGGTGGTCGAGGTATTGATGACCAGTTGCCACGTGTCGTTGTAACCGAAAAACGGCCCGCTCACCGCCCACAAAAAAATCAGAATGATCGCTCCCATGAACGTCATGGGGCTGCCGGCCCACAGGGCGAGTTTCTGCGCGACTTTTGCGAATTTCATGGCCGTATTCCTTGTTGGGGATGAACCTGAAATTCAGACATCAGAGGGGAGAGGAAAATTCGGCTGGGGTTGAGGTGTAACTGAAAAAGCGGAGCTCTGAAACCATTCACAGTGACCAACGCGGTATCTTGGCGAACCGGTTGTCGGCCCACGTCCCGACAACGCACCGACAGGAGAACGCAATGACTTGGTCCGCCAAACAATACGTCGCTTTTGAAGATGAACGCACCCGCCCAGCCCGAGACCTGCTGGCGGCGATCCCCGCCGGTGATGTGCGCTCGGCCGTCGATATCGGTTGTGGTCCCGGTAACTCGACGGAGTTGCTGGTGGAACGTTTTGCCGGCGCTGCGGTGCGCGGGTTGGACAGTTCGAGCGACATGATCGAGGCTGCACGCCAGCGCCTGCCACAAGTGCAATTCGATATCGCGGACATCGATACCTGGAGCGAAGCAGGTCCGTTCGATGTGATTTTCGCCAACGCGGTGTTGCAGTGGGTGCCCGATCACGCCACGTTGTTGCCTGCACTGGTGAACAAACTTGCGCCCGGCGGCAGCCTGGCGATTCAGATGCCCGACAACCTCCAGCAACCTTCGCATCGCTTGATGCGCGAAGTCGCGGCTGACGGACCATGGGCCAGCAAGCTTTCGAAAGTCGCCGGGCAGCGGACCGAGATGGCCGATGCCGGCGTTTATTATTCGATGCTCAAAGCCTGCTGCACGCGCGTCGATGTGTGGCGCACCACCTACCATCATCCACTCGCGGAGGGTGCGGCCGGTGTCGTCGAGTGGTTCAAGGGCAGTGGGTTGCGGCCGTTTATTGAACCGCTGGATGAGGCGGAGCGGGTGCAGTACCTCAAACAATATCTGTCAGCGATTGAACAGGTTTATCCGGCGCTGGCTGATGGTTCGGTGCTGTTGCCGTTTCCACGGTTGTTCATTGTCGCGACCCGCTGAGACTGCAAAGCACCCCGACATTGTGGCGAGGGAGCATGCTCCCTCGCCACAGGATTGCATCAGGACGGCTCTGCATCCAGCCGTCGAGCGATCACATCCAGCACATCGCAACCATCGCGCAATGGCACGCAGCACAGCAATGCAAAATCACTCAAAACGACGGTGTCAGAGGTCAGGTCACCGCGCATGGCGAGGTTTTCCAGAAGTTGAGTAACGGCTCGGATTCTGTAGCTGGCGGTGCTGAGGAGGGAGTGCAGAGGTTGGGTCGTGTTGACGTAGAGGGAGGGGAGGTCGTCGGCGTTGCTGGTTAAAGCCATGAATTCCTGCATGAGTGATTTCCGTGTAATTTTTTGAATTAACCACTCCATCGTCGCCAAACAAAGGGTGGCAGCTGTACGCGGGTTGGCGAACCGGGACACGGCAAAACCGGCAGATCCTAAGATCTCCCACGCACAGCTACCAAAAAACAGGCAGCACAGTGCGTTCAAAAGCGCACCGATAACTGCTCGGAAGCTTCTGCACCGTATCGTCGAGTCGCCAAACCCGACACGCCATTGGGGCGCGCTCGGACTATAGGACTCATGACAAAGGTGCAGCAATGCGCAAGTCTACGGACAATTCCCAGTGTCGTGTAGGACATTGCTTTTTATGATTAATAACCAAGAAATTGGTTTATTTGATTGGCTGTTTCGAAAGAACTTCGTTGCTTAGTGTCTGGGGGCTCTAACATTTCTGGCTGCGGAATTCAGTTCATCAACGAATTGCACCTGAGGTAATTCGCTCATTCGAGCGACGACTCGTTCAGGTCGATTTAGTTGTGCCCTTTGATCTGCCGAAAAACGCGTATTTTGTAGCGAGCGGCCAGAAGTAGATGGTACAGAGCGAGCGGTTGAGTGTGTGGGAGCAATAGGGTTTTGCGCTCTCGCTGGGGTGTACGGTGGTGGCGGATCCAGGTTCAAGCTGGAGAATGAAGGAGGCGAAACCTCTTGCAACGACAGTGTTGAATACCGAGGGGGATTATCGAAGGCTCGGGCTGCCGACTGAAACCATTGAGTGCCTCTAGCAGTTGCTGCTCGTGCCGCCCTGTAAGCCAGCGTTACGCTGGCGACACCCGCGGTCATCCCTGCGCTTGCCAAAACCGGTGCAATAACGGAGGCAGGATTTGCGAATGCTACTGCCCCAAGCAATATGCCAGTCGCGCCGGTACCTAACGCCAAAACCCCTTGTCCGCTGAAGCGAGCACTGCTGGATAACGCAAGAGCCATTCCGCCTATAGAAGACGACCCTCCCATGAATCCAGCAAGTTTGCTCAAAATGATCGGTAGAGCGACGCGTCCTGTTGGATCTCGATGATTGATTGGGTCTGCGAGGCAATACGTGTATGAGTTCAATCCACCCGCACCAAACGGGCTCAGTTTGTCTGGGCTATGGAAGCGCATCAATATCGGGTTATAGGCTCTATAGCCATTACCCAGCATGTACCAACCCGTATGACGCTCTCGACATTGGCCATTGAATCCTAAGCCAGTTGATGGCAGGTACGTGCCTGAGAGGTGGCCATAGACGGTATATGTCATGTGGCTTGTTTCGTACCGGTTCACTTCGGCCAGCACGGATTGGTTCTGGCTGGTTGCAAGTAGAACTGTGCGGCTGGTGGGTTGGGCCATGGGATTGTGTCTTTGCGTTCAAGGATGTGATCACGCTGTTTTACAGCAAACGATCCAGTCGCTGTACTAGCAGAACTGATAGTCCCTTAGCCCTAATCCGGCCTTCATCGCATTAAAAAAACGTGAGTGATCGTCTCCCGGTACAGACGATCTTCGATTTAAGAACTGAACTGGTTCGGCTGAGAAAAGTTAGGCGGGTGTTTCAACCCATCGGCTCACAGGGCCGCATCCGGGAATGATCGTTTTCATATTTTTCGATCAGCAGCGGACTTTAGGGTGTTCGTGAACTCGAGGCATAAAACCGGCCACAGGGGCCGGTTGATTTCTCGCTGAAGCACTGTCATCAGCCCTGCTGCAACACCTTGAGTGCCGCCGAGGCCAAAAAGCCCGAACGGCTTTTCTCTTCCGGATGGTGCAGCACGTACTCATCAATACGGTTGAGCAGGTAACCCGGAAGCGTGATGTTCAGCTTCTGGGCCTTACCCAGATACTTGGTAACGTCGATGTCCACCAGCGCCCACGCACACCCGGCATATTTCGGGTCAGCTGCGTGCAAGGTCACTTTGTTGGCTGGTGGAATGGGCGAGCCGTCTTCGGCCAGAATCTCGAAATGGCCTTCGATGGCTTCCCGGGCCATCGCCATCGCGTCATCCAGATCTTCCCCGGCGGAAAAGCAGCCCGGAATGTCGGGGACTTCAACGCCCCAGGCGTGCTCGTCGTCGCCCATCGAAATCGCAATTGGATAAAGCATGTTCATTGTCCTCCGAGGACTTGGCGCCTAGCACTCGTCAGAGCAGCGCCTGTTGCAAAATACTGATGGCCGTTTTCTTGAGCAGATCTTTCTTCGGGTGAGGGACTGTCACCAACCCCGGCTTGGTCGGGTGCTTGAAGTGATGATGGCTGCCTCTGACTCGTACCAGATACCAGCCGTCCGCAATGAGTTGGCTTATCAAAAAACGGCTATTCACATCACCTCCCTGTGGTGTGCTTGTGGTTACTATACCTACTGATTTTTTGTAATCAACACTATAACCACCGAATCTCACGGGTTCGGCGGTGCAGCGATAGGAATCGAGTCTAGGAGGGCGCTGCGGGAATGGCTTTGTGCAAGTCTTGGTTTACGTGTTTTGTGTATTTCGAGGTTTTTCGTCAGGTACGCTCACACGAAATCGCTGGTGCCGATGAAGGGTTCCAGATCACGAGGCGTCAGGCCTTGTTGATCCATGCGAAATTTAATTGCCTCAATCGGATCCGAGGGGGGCATCGGGTAATGTTCGTCTTCGTACTTTTCGATGAGCAGCGCAAGAACTTCCAACTCATCGCCTTCCGAGCCCCACAATTGCTCAACACGAGCAAATGCAGCGGTCAGGTCTTCTTGGCTGCGAATAGGTTTAATATTCATCACACGGTCTCCGTGTTGATCTGATCGTACTGAGCGTGAGTGCTAACGAATCGTATGAAACCAAGTTGGCGTTGGTAATCAATTGCCATGAACACTCGGTACTAGTTGCCACCGATGTTGAATACAACCCTGCCACCCTTGAAGATGCTGGTCGTTCTAAGCTCCGCTTTGACCTCGGTTTTTTCCATGTGCCGATACCCTTCAACCAGTGGTGTTTCGGGGTCAGCATAAGCCGGACTACTTTCCCAGAACTCCCGCAATGTCCCTTTTGCAATCACACGCACTGCATTACCTCGCGTTTTGGGAGATGGTGGTCGTCGCTTCAAAGAGATGCAATCCTGGATCTGGACGAAATCCGTTACCGGACAAGAACAAACGTAAGCGCTCCATAAACCCCACCGACTTCAAGATCGGTAACGCGCCTAGCTAGGCGATGCCGGCGAGCAGTTCCACGGCAACAGCGCTTCGTAATCTTCAACCGAGGTCGCCAGTGGTAGTCGTTC